>JADFVZ010000058.1 GCA_015222805.1 Pseudomonadota bacterium | reverse complement strand
GTTGCTGTTGACCTTGCTGCGGCTGGCCCGCTTGCCCAGGCTGACCCCATCCAGGTTGCTGTTGACCTTGCTGCGGCCCGCCCGCTTGCCCAGGCTGACCCCATCCAGGTTGCTGTTGACCTTGCTGCCACTGCTGCTGTCTCTGCGCCATTTGATCCTGCCATTGCTTTTGCGCCGCCTGTCGGCGTTGCTCATCCTGCTGCCAGCGTTGCTGCCATTCCTTTTGTGCTGTGTCCTGCTGCTTGCGCATCTTCTCCTGGTAGTCTTGCCACTGCTGCTGCATGGCTTCCCGGTCAGGAGCCTGGCGAGGTCCGGGAACAGAACGATACGGTCCCTTGGGTGCTGGTGCCGTAATAACCGATTCGGCATACAAATAACCACCTGTCCAGCCTATTGCGAACAATGCGACGCCTATCAATATTCTGAATGGAGATAACTTTTTCATAACCTGTTTCCTCGCCTTGACAATCCTGTTTACGTATCTATCTTCTTAAGGCTTATGCCTCTACGTTTCTTTCCAGCGGTCTTTTTCGATGCTTTCTTCTTTGTAACTTTGCCACTGGCTTGTGTTGCTGTCTTTCTTACAGTTCTCTTCTTGCTGATTTTTTTCTTACTGGCTACCTTCTTACTGGCTACTTTCTTAGCGGCTACCTTCTTGGCGGCTACTTTCTTAGTGGCTACTTTCTTAGCGGCTACTTTCTTAGTGGCTACTTTCTTGGAGGTTACCTTCTTCTTTTGGCGTATTGGTTTTTTCGCGGAGGGTTTAGCCTTCTTTCGAGTTTGACCCTGCTTTTCATCCGACTTCTCTTGCGGAATGTCTGCTGCCTTGAACCTGTTGAGCAAACTGGCAACAGCCGATTGTACAGCAAGATAAACGTTGTTCGAGACCCGGGATAACCCGGCTGCTGCAGACCCAACACTGGTCCAGATAGCCTGCAACGCAGGTGCTTGAGTACCAGATTTTCCACTATTTTCTGCTGAAGAATGGTCTTCCGGCAGTTCCACACCGGCCATTTCGTAAAAAGTACTACTGACCGAAATACAGCCTAATGGAATGACCACCAGTGTTAACACGGTTGCTACCAGTGTGCCGAAGAACAGACTCGCTGCCATACCGATAAAGATCGGGTCTGAGAACAACATGGCAGCGCCTACCATCAACGTGCCTGCCGTGATCAGAATTGGCCGCATCCGGATCTGTCCCGCAGCGATCACGGCTTCAACAATTTCTTTGCCGGATTCCACCTCGTGTTTAACGAACTCCACCAGTAAAATGGAATTTCGCACGATAATACCTGCCAGTGCAATGAAGCCAATCATTGAAGTCGCGGTGAACTCCGCACCGATAATGAGGTGTCCTGGAATAATACCAATCAGCGTTAACGGTATGGGCGCCATGATCAAACCTGCCAGGGTGAAGTTCTTGAACTCCCAGACAATTAATCCATAAATTAACAGTAACGCCGCCATGAAAGCAGCACCCATGTCGCGAAATGTTTCATAGGTAACTGTCCATTCACCGGTCCATTCAAATCCGGATTGGACATCTGCCTCTGGCGCCCCATAACGACCAATGGTGCCGCCTAAGGTTAAAGCTGACATATGCACACCATCGGGGGTGAGATAGTCTTCCAGTTTCTTTTCAACGTTGCTAATACCATATAACGGTGCGCCCAGCTTGCCTTCCAACTCTGCGGTGACAAATTCGATCGGCCGCAAATCCTTGTGGAAAATGATGGGGTCTTCTTTTACCTGCACAAACCGCCCCAGTTCACCCAGCGGTATCGTGCTTCCACCCGGTGACATTACTGGTATGGAATAGAGTCGTGACAGCTGCGAACGAATGGACAACGGTACTTGTATGACAATAAACGTCGGTTCGCGAACCACGCCTTGTTTGATATCACCGAGTTTATAGCCACCCGCGGCCATATCAAGGTGTTGATTGATCGAGTCTACCGACACACCGAAGCGGGTCGCCTTTTCAATATCTACCTCAAAGCGCCAATACGCATACTCGCTTGTCATGAAATTATCGACGTCAACTATGTCATCAGTTTCCTGAAAAATAGTTGTCATATCGCGTGCTACCTGGCGCCTTGTCTCTGCATCAGGCCCATAGATTTCTGCTACGAGGGTTTGTAATACGGGCGGGCCTGGTGGCATTTCAACAACCTGGGTGCGCAAACCCATATTGAGCAGCGCAGGGTTGTCGGCAAAGTACTGATTGATTCGATGACGTGCATCAACAGCGATGGTATGACTGCCACGTTCCCGCTCATTTTTATCAAGCAGCATTACCTGGATATCTGCCTCCCATGGATTTTGCCGCAAATAATAATGCCGAACCATGCCATTAAAATTGAATGGTGATGCAGTGCCGGTATAGCTTTGCAAATCCGTTACTTCCGGAATTTCGCGTAAAACAGAAACCAGTTCATGGGCGACGTTGGCAGTCACCGGAAGCGCTGTTCCTTCAGGCATGTTTATAACAACACTGAATTCCGGTTTATTATCAAACGGCAGCATCTTCACTGCCACCCACTTAAAATAAAACATGCTGCATGCCAACAAGGTTGCGACAATCAGCGTCAATAGAAATATGTTCCCGTTTAATCTCTTTAAACAAAGAAATTCCATACATGGACGATAAAAGCGGCCTATCACATTGGAAAACCGTTGCTCACGTTCTTCTGCTTTCTTCAGAGCTTCAAGCTGTGGCCGAACCCGCATGGCAAACCAGGGTGCAAAAACGAATGCTGCAATCAGGGAGAAAAACATGGCCGCCGAACCCAACACCGGGATTGGCCGCATATAAGGCCCCATCAAACCACTTACAACACCCATGGGCAGCAACGCTGAAATGATCGTCAGGGTCGCCAGGATCGTCGGATTACCGACTTCCCTTACTGCGTCGATGGCAATATCCAAACTGGTTTTACCCGCCTGCAGCCAGCGGCGGAAAATATTTTCAACCACGACCGTTGCATCATCGACCAGAATACCAATGGAAAAGACCAGTGCAAAAAGACTGACCCGGTCAATGGTGTAATCGATGATCAGGGCCGACCAGATCGTGACCAGAATCACGATAGGTATGATCACCATGATCACAGAAGCCGCCCGCAAACCCATAAAGACCAGGCACAAAACACTGACCGCCAATGCCGCCTCAAATAATGCGGTTAACAATTCATTGACTTTATCGTTTGCGGATTTACCGTAGTTGCGGGTGATCTCGACGTGGACGTTTGCCGGGATGATATAGCCTTTTAATGAATCAAGCTTGTTAAGAATGGAATCCGCTACGGTCACGCCGTTGGTATCGATTTTTTTGGCGATTGCAATGGTGACTGCGGCCTCGCCATTCGCCTTCCTGGGCTCGGCGTTGGCCGCACCGGTGTAGTAACTAACCAATTGTTTGGTTTCTTCCGGATAGTGCATAACCTGGGCAATATCCCGAACATACACAGGTGCGCCGTCGTGCACGCCGATTACCAGCCTGGAAATCTCCTCCGCCGTGGTCAGAAAGGCGCCACTAAAAATCTTGAAAGAAGTATTGCCGCCTTCCATATAGCCGACATCAAGCTCCGAGTTTGCGGTACGAATTGTTCGCGCCACCTGGGCAAGTGAAATATCAAAGCCACTCAAACGCTCGGGTGAGACTTCAATACGAATTTGATCTGCACGTCCGCCAACAACAAAGCTATTACCGGTATTGGGCAACGACTGAAGCTGCTGCAATACATCAAATGCCAATATTCTTAAAGTACCGTCATCAACCCCGCCCTTTAGCGGGTCTGACCAGAGCGTTATCGTTACAATAGGAACATCGTCTATGCCGACAGGTTTTACCAGCGGCATTGAAACACCCGGCGGAATCTTATCGAGATTGGATTGAATCTTGTCGTGTACCTTGACGATGGAATGACCAAAGTCTTCACCGACTTTAAACTGGACCGTGACAATGCTGGAGCCCCGTTGCGTTGCTGAATACACATGACGAACCCCTGACAGTTCACTCAACAATCTTTCTAACGGCTCTGTCACCAGGCTGGTGACCTGTTCAGCAGATGCTCCGGGGTATTGGACATACACATCCACCATCGGCACAGATATTTTTGGATCTTCCTGGCGCGGTGTCAGCATCAAGCCAATAATGCCAATGGCAAGAAATGCAAACATCAACAGGGGCGTTACGGGAGAAACGATGAACTGCTTGGCAATATTGCCGGCAATCCCTAATTTCTCAGGCCCTTCATTCGGTGTCTGTTGATTAATATCCGTCATTTTCAAATCTGCTTTTACTTTTTATTTTCAGTATTTCCACGAATCTCAGTAAGTATCGATGCCGGCGGGTTGCTTGTGCCAACCAGAAGTTACCCCGGCCGGCGGGTTAACCAGAACCCGTTCACCTGCCTCCAGTCCGGCAAGCACAGTAACACGACCTGCTGCATAGCTTGCACCAAGGCGCACCAGGCGCAATTCACGTCGATCACCTTTAATCGCATAAACAACCGGTAAACTGCCACGTCTTACGACAGCACTTGTTGGTATCTCAATCAGGGATTCGCTGGTTTCACCACTGTCGGGCAACATGATTTCAGCGTAGGTTCCGGGCCATGCCGAGATTCCAATAGGAAGATCAAACTTGACGGTGATGGTGTGACGCTGGGGGTTGCCCACGGGGTAAATTTGCGCCAGTCGAACATCTACATACTGGTGATTAAAATCCAGCATTGCGGGAACGACCATGCCTTGTTCCATTATGCTGATCAATCGCGAGGGCACTTCCACTGACAATTGAAGGTTGTCCAGATCAGCATACTTGAGTAGTGGTTGACCCGGTTGAACCGTATCACCTGCTTCCACCATTTTCTCCACGATCACGCCGTTAAACGGTGATACCGTGCGGGTGTCCCGCAGGCTGGCATCGATTTCACGTAACTTGGATAATGCGGCAAGGTGCAGTCCCTGGGCCTGCCCCATTTGTGTTCCTGAAGAATAAAGATCGCTATATCTTTCCAGAAATGGATTGCCATAACCCATGCTACTAGCCGCATTACGGGTAAATAACTGATCGAACATCGAAGGCATGCCCATCCCGGGCATTTTGTTGATATCGCGTGATTTTGGCGACCACATCTCACGACCATATTGCATTTGTGAATTACTCAGGGCCAGGTTGGCATTATTCAGATTAGCCAGCACCTGCCCGCGACGGGCCAGTAATTTTTCCGAACCTATGGCAACCAGGACTTCTTGCGTGTTAAATCGATCACCCTCTCGTCCGGCGATATATTCAACACGTCCCGAAACTTCAGCATTGAAGGTAACTTCCCTGTAGGGGACGACGCTGGCACTCAGTATGGTTGAAACACCCGTCTGACGCTGGCCTACCGTAACGACCTCGGCTGATGCCGGCACACCACTAACAATCTGACCACTACTGTCGTAATAGACAGTCCCCTGCCCGGATGTTTGCCCGCCCGCAGTGGCCCATATGACACTTCCGAGAATAAATATAGCCGGTATTTTTATATTCATTTAGCTAGCCGCCATGAGTTTTAACAATAATGCTGGTCAAGAGAGAATACATCAATGGAACCTCAGTTTATGCCTAATACTTTCAAGTTTTCAAGATTATCCATACTTGCCTGCGAATTGTTTGGGTCAATAGTGAATTTATGCAAATATCGTACCAACTTATAAGCCTTTGATTACTAAATATATAGTGAAAAGCTATGTTGCATAGTGTTGCATTTTATAAAATCTTAATATAAATATAACATACTGATTAAACAAGACAATATAGAGTTACATATCACTCACGATGTTGCAACACTACTTTACTTATGCAACACTCGATACTTATTGGGAGTTTCACTCGCAAAAAAAAAACGGGAAATACGGCATGCCTGATAACGAATTTTTATACCCAATGCTCGAAGCGGTCATCGGCGTGATTGATGAAGGCGTGATCATTAGTGATAAACAGGGGGTGATCTACTATAGCAATCCGTCGGCACGCAGGTTATTGAACCTGAAAAGCTCAGACAAACTTAACCATATACATGAAATCGGTAAATTCAGTCTGAAACGCAGGTCACTGAGGGCGGCCATCGATGCAGGTGAAAACGATGCTGCCGGCATGCCTACCGGCAAATTTGTCACCTTTGAAGAAAAAATCCCATACCGTAAGGGTGAACGTTATCTTGAGTTTCATACCGGCATCGTCCAATGTCAAAGCCAGAACAAGGATGTACGCTTAATCCTGATTCGGGACCGCACAGAACAACGAATACTGGAAGCAACGTATAAAACCAAACATACCGATTTTAAAAGCAATGATCCGCGCATGCTGGAAATCATGGAAAGGGTCCATACCATTGCACCGAGTATTGCCTCTGTCCTGGTCCAGGGCGAGTCGGGAACCGGCAAGACACTGATCGCACGGATGGTGCACCAACTGAGTGATCGCACAGCACAGGCATTTGTTGAACTGAATTGTGCCGCAATTCCAGGAACTTTAATTGAATCTGAGTTGTTCGGACATGTAAAAGGCGCATTTACCGATGCTTCATCCGACCGGCTTGGCCGCTTCCAGGCTGCGAACCATGGGACTTTGTTCCTGGATGAAGTTAGCGAAATCCCCCTACACTTGCAGGCGAAATTGCTGCGCGTAATCCAGGATCAGGAATTGGAAATGGTCGGGTCTGACAAAACCGTCAAAATCAATGTGCGCATTATTGCCGCCTCGAATCAAAACCTTCGGGAACTTGTCGACAAAGGTGAATTTCGAGCCGACCTGTTTTATCGACTGGCCGTCATACCCCTCACCATTCCAACCTTGCGCGATCGTCCGGGCGATATACCGTTATTGGCCCATTATTTTTGTAATCGCCTCGCTGCCCGCGGCTACCCGGATGATATTGAAATCGATCCGGAAGCCTTGAAAATGCTGATGGACTATCCGTGGCCAGGAAACGTCCGCGAACTGGAAAACGCGATTGAACACGGTATCATCTGTGCAATCAACAAGAAGTTGGCGGCTGCCAGCCTGCCCCAGGATATTGTTCAATATTTCGAGTATGAAGAAAGCGAAGATGCGAATGAAAGCAAGCGTCTTTTGCAGAGCCACGAGATTAATGAAGCAATGTCCCTGGCCAATGGCAGCAAGACCGAGGCGGCCCGCATAATGGGAATCGACCGCACAACGTTATGGAGAAGAATGCAGCGCCTGGGAATTAACTGAGGAACACACGTCCGCTTAACAATCACAGCATGAAAGTGATACACTTATAAATTATTTGTTATTATTTCTGTATCAATCAAAATCAATAAAACACAAGCTGGATTCTGGTAAGCGACATGACTGAAAACACCACCCCAATTGATCCCCAACTGGCCGATCCCCAACTGGCCACCTTTGAAGACAAGATTGCCAACGAGCAACGCATCGAGCCAAGAGACTGGATGCCCGATGCTTTCAGGAAAACCGTGCTTCGGCAAATGTCCCAGCATGCGCATTCCGAGGTCATCGGTATGCAACCTGAAGGCAACTGGATAACCCGTGCGCCGACGCTGCACCGCAAGGTCATTTTGCTGGCAAAAATTCAGGATGAAGGTGGTCATGGACTGTATCTTTACAGCGCGGCTGAAACACTGGGAGCGACCCGCGAGGAGATGGTCCAGGCTTTGCACGATGGTAAAGCCAAGTACGCGTCTATCTTTAACTACCCCAGCCTGACCTGGGCGGATATCGGTATGATCGGCTGGCTG
>JADFVZ010000011.1 GCA_015222805.1 Pseudomonadota bacterium | reverse complement strand
TGGCGAAATGATACATTTAATAAGCCACCGGGTTTTGGCCTGGGGGAGTTGATTTGTATTCTTGCCAGTGAGCAGCAGGAACTTGAGAATAAAACGGTATTTGAGAGGGTGGAGATGCTTGCTCATGGATTATTGAATGTAGCCAATTTAAACGATTATGAATTCAGTTCGAAAATACTCTCATGCTGGCTTAAGGTCGGGGCTGCAAGGCTGCGAAAAATGAAGCAGTGCAGGGAGGCTATAGATGAAATGAATGTTGAGGTGCTTAAAGACATCGACAACATTATTAAAAATGATACAGGGCATTTTTCCCGGGCACAGTTGGACTCCCTGATGGATGCCCGGGGTAGTGATTTTAAAACACAGTCCCGGTCCCTTAAACTGGATTTGAAGGATTATGCCCTGGCACTGGCAGCCTGGCCGAAAATCTGGCAGGTTTGTATCGAAATGCCTGCAGCCCATATACCGTTGCCATACCATCCATGAATGCCTGGGGTCTTGGGGTCATGGTCTTAGTGCTGGGCCTGGCAGGCTGGGTGGCTCGCAGGCGGAAAATGATCTAATCCGTACAAAGAAATACAGGAAATATAAAAAGCCGGGCTTAAGCCCGGCTTTTTTATTTGAGCTTGCAGCGTTATACAGCTCATGCGATTTTAATAGTTATTTCCTACTCAACATACTCAAACAGTTTTACCACTTTTTTTACCCCATGAATATTGCTGGCTACTTCGGCAACGGCGACACCTTCATTCCGGGTTACCAGGCCCATTAAATACGCTGTAGACTGACTGGTAGTGACGTTGATACGGGCTGAGTCCAGTCCTTCAATAGGATTCTGGTTTAGCAGGCTGGTATTGATTTTGGTGGTCAGGTAAGTGTCGTTCATCCGGGTTGAAGCAGATGCTTTTGGTCCTACTGACAACTCATTGTAAACATGTTTAACGCCTTTAATCTGGTAGGCGGTTTTTTCAGCACGGGCTTTCTTTTCAGCACTGCTGACTTCACCGGCTAATAACAGCCGACCGTTATGGGATACAGAAATGATACGGTCGTTGCTGTCCATAAAGTCTGAATTGTCGATATAATTTTGTGCCCCAATTTCAATGCTGGTGTCATCTATGCTGGCGCCAGTGCTCCTGCGTTTCTCGGTTGGTGTGCTGCAGGCAGTGGTCAGTATCAGGGTGAATAAAATCAGGCTTAAGAAAAATACAGGTATTTGGAATGATTTAATCAGCATCTCAGTGTCCGCTTTAACTCAGGTCAAAGGCATTTTTCAGCCAGGTGTATTCAGGTTCGTGTGTGTTTTTATCCAGTTCAATACCAATGACATCGAATCGGCAGGGTAGTTCGGCCAGGCCGGGGTGTTGCATCAGGAAATATTCAGCAGTACGGATCAGGCGTCGTTGTTTCTGCACTGTTACAGTTTCGACTGCAGAGCCGAAGTATGAGCTTTTTCGAAAGCGTACCTCAATAAAAACCAGGTAATCGGTATCCTGCATGATCAGGTCTATTTCACCCATACGCGAATGAAAGTTCCGCCGGTAACTGCTTAGGCCCCGTTGCTGCAGCCATTGTTCCGCCCGCAGTTCCCAGTCAGTACCTGTATCCCTTGAATTTATTACCTCAACCTCATTCTGAAAGATTTAAGGCCGTCAGCCTGCCGTTACGGAAATAAGCCCAGACCGGCTCCCGCTGAAGGCGACCGCTGGTGTCCACAGACAGTTCGCCACTGAGGCCTGAATAACTCATTTCGGGATTTGTGATGAGCATGGGCAGCCACGGTAGTATAGACCAGCTGTCTGCGCCCATTGCGGTAAAACGGTCGTAACGGCCGTTGCCCTGGATTGCTGGTTTTTCTTCAGACTTATCCTGATTGAGAGAGAGTACCCGCTTTAATGCCATCTGATTACTGGTCATGCGAATGCCGTCAAGATCACGGTCTGCGTTCCAGTCGGGTACACCGGAATAAATCATCCCGGTTGCAAGAACGGGCAGGTATCCCGCATCAAGAAACTTCAGTTGCGGTTTAATTAAGCGGCCCTGGCGGGGGTTTGCGACCAGGAAAATAGCATCCAGGTCACCGCGTACACTAGCCTCAAAGCCCAGTTCGCCACCGAGTATGCGTTTAAGTTCGTTACCTCGCTGCTGGCTTTGTGCCAAACCCAGTATTTGTTTCAGGCGGGCACTGTGATCAACATCCTGTTCAGGATATCGCATGCTGCTGAGGACTTGCCCCCCAGCGTTAGAATATTCATTGTAAAATGCATCGACCTGGCGATTTCCCAGATGAGTGTCAGGTGCAATGATGACCATCTTCAGCGCACCCATGCTGATTGCAAGGCGGGCGGCGGATCGGGCTTCATCTTCCGGCAGTAATGGGAAAAAGACAGCATTCGGGTTTCTTTGCAGCCTGCTTTCATCAACCAGGCGTACAGTAGGTGCGCTTTGGGTTTCAGCTTTTTTGCCATTGGCTAGTGCAGGTAGAAGAGCGCTGTCGGTTGATTCGGCCTGGGGCAGGTTGAGAGCCAGCATGGGGAAATTTGCTGGTACAGAGCGGATAACCTGGCTCACCTCACTGCGGTCCAGGGGGCCGATGATTTGATCGCTGGTCTCGGCAACTAAGCTAAGCTCCTGGCTTATGCCTACATCAGTTGTTGAAATAAAACGCAGTTCGCTACGGTTCTTTTGCGGGCTGTTAAGGTAGCTGCCCATCAGGCCGTCGCGGATAGCAGCGGCCATAGCTGCCATTCGCCCGCTTTGCGGTAGCAGGATGCTGATGCGCCCGGGAACTGCAAGGCTGGCATTGAATTCTGTCGCTAACTGGTAGGCCTGTGCCTCGTCCAGGCGATGGAAAGGGTGGGCTGTACGCCAGCTTGCAATAGCTGTAATTCGGGCATCTTCATCGGCATACTGTCCGCGGGCAATCAGGGTTAAATCGATCCAGCCGGGGATTTCACCACGCTCGCGGCTTGACCGGTCCTTGAGTGTATTGGCAGAAACCGGGTCGAGGAGGTGGAGCAGGGCAAGCGCATCGATATCGCTCATAAAAGTACTTTCTGCGCGCTGTTTGAATGCTTCCCAGGCCCGCAGTTCAGGGGGTTGTTGCTGTAACCGCGCCTGATCCAGCAGTCGTTGGACCCTTTTTTGCAGGTCCGAGTTCGTGGTACTGGTACCAGCCAGGGTGGTTTCTGCCTGTTCCGGCTTGCCCTGGTTAAGTAAGAGCTCACCTTTAACCGCGTTATAGAGCGCACGGTATCGACGATCCAGTTGTTGTGGGTCAACCTGGCTAAGCAGGGTTTCGGCGTGGTCGGACTGGTGGTTCAGCAGGCGGGCATCGGCTGCGCGTAAGAAATAATAACTACGATCTGCTGTAGCTGATTCCTGCGCCAACTGTTGCCAGAGATCGGCAGCCGTAGAATAGTTACCTGACTGGAAAGCGCCGGTTGCCTGGGTATCCTGAAGTCCTGTCTGTTTTTTAACCGTTGAGGTGCCACAGGCGTTGAGCAATAACAGGCTTAAAACCAGGCTGATAAACAACAGACGGCGGGAAATACTCCTCGGTTCATGTCGAAGTAATAATAGACTGGATTTATTTCTGTTCTGACTCATCTTTTTTTCCGCAACTGCTAAGGCTGAAATGATACCCTATTGTGTCAGGACTATTAGGTGCAAATTCAGGAACGCGAGTGGAAACAGAAAAAAAAGATAGACGGGCGGAAGATTTATCAGCAGGGGTGCTCTGGGTAGTGGCCACCCCGATTGGCAATCTCGGTGATATCAGCCAGCGGGCAATTGAGGTATTGCAACAGGTAGATTTGGTTGCTGCTGAAGATACCCGCCACTCCCGGCGCCTGTTTGATGCCTGCCGGATTGATACTAAGCTGGTGGCCTATCATGATCATAATGAACGTCGGGAATCTGTGCGCCTGCTGGAGCAACTGCAGGCAGGTAAACAGATTGCCCTGATTTCAGATGCCGGTACCCCGTTAATATCCGACCCTGGATATCATTTGCTCAAGCTTGCAGCGGCTGCAGGAATTGATTGCCGGCCGGTTCCCGGTGCCAGTGCACTGATTGCGGCCCTGAGTATTTCCGGCCTGCCTTCCGACCGCTTTAGTTTTTCCGGCTTCCTGCCGCCGAAAACAGCTGCCCGTAAAAAGATATTTGAAAGTTGTATTCACAACACCCGGACAATGATTTTTTATGAATCCTCTCACCGCATCCAGGCCTGCCTGCAGGATTTACTGGATACGCTTGGGGCAGGGCGGCATGTAGTTGTATGCAGGGAATTAACCAAAACATTTGAAACTACATTGCGTGGTAGCGCAGCAGAGTTGCTGGAAATCGTCAGTAATGACCCTAATCAGCGTAAGGGTGAGTTTGTGCTGTTGCTGGGTCCGGATGAGAGACAGATCGAAGGTGACGATATTTCAGCAGCTACCCGGGAGCTGTTTCAGCTGTTATCTGAGGAACTACCTGCCAGCAGGGCGGCAAAGCTTGCAGCAAAGATCAGCGGTGAATCCCGGAAAGCTATTTTTGCGTTGCACGATAAATATTAACTCGCCGGTGCGTTCGCAAGCTTAACGCACCCTGCCAACTATCAATCACCCAATGTTCCTGTCGGGTGCTGTTAGCCCGGTGAAGCCGAGCGTAACGCACCGACAATAACAGAATGGGGACGGTACCTGCAGGTACCGTCCCTCGATAAAAAGGGAGTCGGCCGATAAGCCGGGTTCTGTCTTGGGCAATCATTCATCTGGGAATGCTGTCACCAGCATCCTCATGCGACCTACCCGGGGACTCGACGGACCGCCTCAACGTCCCCCTATTTGGTCTTGCTCCAGGTGGGGTTTACCTAGCCACGGAATGTTACCACCCGCGCGGTGCGCTCTTACCGCACCCTTTCACCCTTACCAGCAGCCGAAACCACTGGCGGTCTACTCTCTGTTGCACTGGCCATAGGCTCACGCCTCCCAGGCGTTACCTGGCACCCTGTCCTGTGGAGCCCGGACTTTCCTCCAGTCTTGCGACCAGCGATTGCCTGGCCGACTCCCGCTAGAAGGATTCACTATTTAGCTAAAAGTTGCAATCAATTTATTGTTTTTTTTATGCCGAACCTTTACCAGTACTGCATTCTGCCGATAATACGGCAGGTACGGTACCACCAGATCCCACTCTTCTGCCACATTTCATCGGTATTACTACATCTTGTGTCTTAACCTGGGTATTGACACAATATACGGTGTTTATTTCGCTTATTTGCTCGGGCAGGCCTGTTTTCATCAAGGGTTTTGCCATTATTCTCGCTTGACTTTGGACAATCGAAGGATTATTGTGCATTTTAGTGGGAAAAAGTGGATAAATCTGGGATAACAGGATAAAAGAGTGTTTTTTGGTGAAACTGCAATTACTTTGGACAGCAAGGGACGGATGGCGATACCAACGCGCTACCGCGAAGAACTTGTTGCTGCCAGTAATAATCGTTTGGTGCTGACATACAGTCCCTTCGACAGTGGTGCCCTGTGGCTGTACCCGGAAGATGAATGGAAGAAGGTTCGTGATGAGGTAATGGCCTTAAGTACCTTCGAGCAAAGCCATCGTAGTTTGCAAAGGCGTCTGGTGGGCAGCGCTACACCGGTAGAGCCGGATGCCAATGGTCGTTTACTGCTTCCACAAACCCAGCGCCAGGTTACCGGGCTGGAAAAACGAGCTGTATTTATGGGCATGGGTACTCATTTTGAAATCTGGAATGAAACGGTACTCAACCAGAAACGTGCAGATGAAGAGAGAACCCTGGGTGCGGAATCATCCGAGGAGATGAAGAAACTGGTTTTATAAGGAATTTATTGTGCCGAGAGTAGCGGAATCCGCATTTAGTCATATACCAGTCATGCTGGAGGAGGCTCTCACGGGACTGGCAATAAAGCCGGATGGACATTACCTGGACGGTACATTCGGCAGAGGTGGACACGGTCGTGCTTTATTGTCGCGACTTGGGTTGCAGGGGCGTTTGATCGCTTTTGACAAAGACCCTGAAGCGATAGTGGAAGGGCAGAAGTTAGCGACTGATGACCAGCGCTTCAGCATTGTCCAGGGAAGTTTTGCAGATGTGGACAGTCTGCTAAGCGGTACGGATCTCATGGAGATGGAGGGATTTGATGGAATACTGCTCGATTTGGGCGTTTCCTCCCCTCAATTTGATGATCCGAGCCGTGGTTTCAGCTTTCGAGCTGATGGTCCGCTTGATATGAGAATGAACCCGGCATACGGGGTTTCAGCAGCTGAGTGGTTGGCAGCCGCAGATGAAAATGATATTACCCGTGTGTTACGAGAGTTCGGAGAGGAGCGCCAAGCGCGCAGAATTGCGAGAAGCATAGTGACAAGCCGGCAGCAGAAGCCTATTGCTACCACGGCTCAATTAGCAGAGCTAATTAAGTCGACGATAGGCCGACCGCAGGATAAAAAACATCCGGCAACAAAAAGCTTCCAGGCAATTCGAATAAAAATAAACAACGAGTTAGCCGATTTGGCTACTGGACTCGATGCGATCATCAAGCAACTGCGACCTGGTGGCAGGCTGGCGGTGATCAGCTTCCACTCGCTGGAAGATCGTATCGTCAAGCGGGCTTTTAAAAAAGCCGCTCAAGCGGGTCCGGTTTATCGGAAGCTGCCCCCGGTACCTGGTGCCAGGGCAGTCCTCCGTCTTGTTGGTAAAGCTCAATTCCCCTCCGAAGAAGAAATCAGACTCAATCCCCGCTGTCGCAGTGCTGTACTGCGTGTTGCGGAAAAACTCAGCTGATGGTCCGGGCTTTCCTGGCCCTGATGCTGTTATTAACGGTAATAGTCAGCGCCCTGTTTGTGGTGGATACCCGGCATCAGGCCCGCCAGCTATTTTTACAGTTGGAAAGCCTGGCACAAGCGCGGGATATGGCGAACAGTGAATGGAGCCGGCTACAACTGGAACAGGCAACCCTTGCGGATGCAGGGCGTGTTGAACAGATTGCTTACGAGAAACTGGGGATGCATACCCCGGATAAAATTCGGATTTTAATTGTAAATTGATGAAAAAAAATCTTCAAACGAGCAAAGGTTCCCAGAATCGAAAAGCCGGCTTTCGCCTGTTTTTTATGCTCGGCTTGTTGCTGCTTTGTACGATGGGACTCGCAACCCGAGCCGTAACCCTGCAGATTATTGATACTGAGTTTCTCCAGGGTCAGGGCGAAGCACGGTATTTGCGTGAAGTGGAAATTCCTGCAACCCGTGGGGTAATTTATGACCGCAATCAGGTTCCACTGGCGGTAAGCACGCCGGTTGAATCACTTTGGGTGCATCCAGGCCAGTTATTGGAAAGCAGGGACAATATCGATAAGCTCGCTGTAGTCCTGGGAAATGATGCGGATGAACTGGAGCGTAAGTTAAACACGCGCTCGGAAAAAGAATTTGTCTGGCTTAGGCGCCATCTGCTGCCATCTGTTGCAGCCCAGGTACGGGCTTTAGAGTTGCCAGGGGTGAACCTTGAACGCGAATACCGCCGCTTTTATCCCTCCAGTGAGGTTAGTGTGCACGTCCTTGGCTTCACAAATATTGATGACATTGGCCAGGAAGGCCTGGAATTGGAATATAACGACTGGCTGCAGGGAGTGCCCGGATCAAAACAGGTGATTAAAGATCGCCGCGGTCGTGTGGTTGAAGATGTTAACCTGATTCGTCCGGCTCAGCACGGCCGTAGCCTGACACTTACCCTGGATAATCGCCTGCAGTACCTTGCCTACAGGGAGTTAAAACGGACCATGCTGGAGCATAAAGCCAGTTCTGGTTCAGTCGTGTTACTTGATGTTGCTACTTCTGAAATTTTGGCAATGGTAAATGCCCCGACCTATAACCCCAACCAGTCTATCAGCAGGGAATCAGATGCCCTGCGCAACCGCGCGGTAACCGATGTAATTGAGCCCGGTTCGGTGATGAAGCCGTTTACAGTGGCTGCTGCTCTTGAAACGGGACAATATCGGCCGGACTCACCCATTGATACTTCACCGGGTACCATTCAAATTTCCGGTCACACTATTCATGATACGCACAATTACGGCATGCTGGATGTAACCGGCGTGATTACCAAGTCAAGCAATGTGGGGGCTTCAAAAATAGCCTTGTCACTCGAGGCCGAACACCTGTGGGGTAGTTTCAGCCGGTTTGGTTTTGGTAAGGTCAGCGGTTCAGGGTTCCCGGGAGAATCTGCCGGTGTTTTACGCAATTTCCAGCGTTGGCATAAAGTGGAGCAGGCTACAATTTCCTATGGTTACGGAATTTCAGTAACTGCCCTGCAACTCGCGCAGGCATTTGCAGCGCTTGCCAATGATGGCCGACTGCGTGCTCCAAGTTTTATCAAGTCCGCAGATACCCCGGTTGTATCGGTTCTGGATCCTACCATTGCTGCCCAGGTGAGGGATATGATGCTGACGGTAACCGGAGCAGCTGGAACGGGCAAACAGGCTCGAGTACGGAGTTACCTGGTTGGCGGTAAAACGGGGACTTCAAGAAAAGCCAGTGCTTCTGGTTATGAAGAGCGTTATGTTGCATCTTTCGCTGGCTATGCACCTGCAAGTGATCCCCAACTAGTTTGCATTGTGATAATTAATGATCCACAGGGGCGATCCTATTATGGTGGTACGGTTGCAGGCCCGTTATTTTCACGGGTAATGTCTGGTGCTTTACGCCTTTTGGATATCGCCCCTGATGATTTCCATTCCGTAATGGTAGAACAATCGGCAAGCGGGGAAGGATTTTCCCGTACAGAAATTCGGGGAGACAGTCATGCCCCGTAATCTCAGGGAAGTTTTTAGCGCATGGGATGACAGTTTCAAGCTGACATCGATCCCCAAAATTGTAGTGAATGACCTGCATATTGATTCGCGCCAGGTTCAAGCTGGTGATGTTTTTGTTGCGGTTCCCGGAAAGCAGTCCCATGGGCTCGGGTTTGTAGAAAAAGCAATTGTGAATGGTGCATCTGCGGTGCTTTGTGATTTGTGCGAAGCACAGAATATAAAAAATTGCACTTTTCCGGTTATTCTTATACCCGACCTTAATAAACGACTGGCAGAGCTGGCTTCACGGTTCTATGGTGTACCAGGTAGCGATATGCTCCTTGTGGCAGTGACCGGAACCAATGGCAAGACTTCGGTGGCACATTTTATTGCCCAGGCCTGGCAGTTGTGGCGGGGGAATGCAGGTCTTATTGGTACCCTTGGGGCCGGTCCGTTAAATAATTTGAATGAGACCAGCCACACTACCCCGGATATTTTCGAAGTTTACTCCCGGTTGGCAAGTTTACGCGCCGCGGGTATTGGCTTAACAGCCATGGAGGTTTCATCCCATGCGCTTGATCAGAACCGTATCGGCCGCTTGTCATTTGACGTGGGGATATTCACCAATCTGAGCCATGACCACCTGGATTACCACGGCGATATGCAGCGTTATGGGTTGGCTAAAAAGCGCTTGTTTACCGAGCATAAACCACGATTTGCGGTTTTGAATGTTGCCGATAAGGTGGGACGTCAGTGGCAGGGTGAATTATCAGAGAACACAGAGTGCCTTAGCTACTATGGGGATTCTGCAACGGATAAGGAACCAGTCGGTGGCTACCCTCCAGCAGATATATATGCCAGTGATGTGAAATCCACGGACCGGGGAATTGGCTTTTACCTGCACAGTCCGTGGGGCCAGGCAAAAATTCAGAGCAAGTTGTTAGGACGTTTTAACCTGGATAATTTATTGGCGACAGTCGCTGCCCTCGGTCTGTTAGGCATGCCCTTTAAGCAGTTATGCCAGGCGCTTGAGCTGGTACAGCCGGTAATTGGCAGGATGCAGCGTATAGGTACAGAGCTGGATCAACCACTTGTGGTTATCGATTACGCGCATACGCCGGATGCCCTCAAACAGGCCCTGCTTAGCTTGCGCCCGCACACACACGGCCAGCTGTATTGTATTTTTGGCTGCGGTGGCGAGCGTGATCGAAGCAAGCGTCCGCTGATGGCAGCTGTTACTGAAAAATATGCTGATCAGGTATTTTTAACCTCGGATAATCCCCGCTCTGAAGATGCCTTGAAAATTATTGATGAAATATCTTCTGGTTTTTCCGATCCCGGGGCTGTGAGGATTGAGCCTGACCGCGCAGCTGCAATCCGGCTGGCTGTTTATGCTGCAGATAAACAAGACATTATCCTTATTGCGGGTAAAGGGCATGAGCAGTATCAGCAACTTGGAACAGAAAGGTTGCCTTTCGATGATGCCGCTGAAGCACGCCTGGCATTGGGGATAGCTGCATGATTAATATGACTTTGAAGGATGCTGCGCATGTCGTTTCAGGTCAGCTAGTGGCAGAAGAATCGGCAGTGGATAGATTTAAAGGTGTAACGATTGACTCAAGGAAACTACAGCAGGGTCAATTATTCGCCGCGCTACCCGGTGAGAATACTGATGGTCACGATTATGTGGCCCGGGTTTTAAAACAGGGGGCTGCAGTAGCCCTTGTAAGTCATTTGCTTGAGGGCGTTGGTACTCAGATTGTTGTTAAGGATGTGCAGTTGGCGCTAGGAAAGCTGGCGGCATTCTGGCTCGCGTACCTGCGGGAACGAAAAGAGCTGACGGTTATCGCAGTAACCGGTTCTAACGGCAAAACTACTGTAAAAGAAATGCTCGGTAGTGTGCTCTCACTGCGACACAAAGTACTAATGACTCGCGGTAACCAGAATAATGAACTTGGATTGCCACTGACCTTGTTTGAGCTGGGCTCGGCCCACGAATATGCAGTGCTTGAATTAGGCGCGAGCCGTCCGGGTGACATTGCCTATCTTTGTGAAATATGTAATCCGGATATTGCACTGTTGAATAATGTTGGCCCAGCGCATCTTCAGGGTTTCGGTGACCTCCAGGGGGTTGCCAGGGCCAAGGGTGAGATTTTTGCAGGGTTGAACAGCAGCGGTACAGCAATTGTAAATGCTGATGAACCCTGGCAGGAGGGTTGGCAACAACAGATTGCAGGATCGAAAACCATAAGCTTCGGCAGTCAGCCGGATAGTGATGTTTCAGCAGGAAAAAATACAGAATTATTTAACCTGCAAACGCCGCAAGGGCATATTGCAGGACTGCAACTGCCTTTGCCGGGCCAGCATAATCGAATGAACGCTTTGGCCGCAGTGGCGGTTTTACAGGCCGTACATATTCCACTGGATGAAATCAGGCAGGGGCTGGAGAATGTACCGGCTGTTGCCGGGCGCTTGAATACGCAGTTAGCAGTTGGTGGCTGGAAGATTATTGATGATACTTATAACGCCAATCCTGCTTCTCTCTATGCAGGTCTTTCTGTTCTGACTAACAATCTGGCCGCGGGTGAAGCAGCCTGGTTAATTCTCGGTGATATGGCTGAGCTGGGGGATAACAGCCCACGGTTGCATAGGGAAATGGGAGAGGCAGCTTCGGCATTAGGTGTCCATCGATTGTTTGCAGTGGGTGAACTCTCGCGGCACAGCGTAGAGGGTTTTGGTCTGAACGCCCTTCACTATGAAAATAAAACAAGCTTGCTGGCGGATTTATTCAAACTGATACACCCAGGTGTCATAAGTTTGGTAAAGGGCTCGCGCAGCATGGGTATGGAAGATGTGGCGTTAGCTTTGTTGAACTATCAACCTGCCTGCAATAAAACAGGCCAGCACAGGGAGACTGTCTAATGTTGCTTTGGTTAAGCCAATGGATGAGTGAATACAATTCTGATTTCTCGGTATTCTCCTATATAACTTTGCGCAGCATCCTCAGCGCATTAACCGCGTTGGCAATTTCTTTAATGGTGGGGCCAGGATTTATCCGGCGGATGAGCCGTACACAAGGTGGGCAGCCTATTCGTGCTGATGGTCCGGAAACACACTTTGTTAAGGCAGGCACACCGACCATGGGCGGTGCCTTGATACTACTGGCAGTGGTTTTAGCGACTATGCTGTGGGGTGACCTCAGTAATCGTTTTATCTGGTTGGTTGTACTAGTCACGCTGGCTTTTGGAGTGATCGGCTGGATTGATGATTACAAAAAAATTGTCAAACAGGACCCCAATGGTATGGCCTCCCGCTGGAAATATTTAAGCCAGTCGGTTATTGGCCTGGTCGCCGCTGTAATTCTGCTTTATACCTCTGAAACACCGGCTACAACCATGCTGATCGTGCCGTTTTTCAAGTCAGTCATGCTGCCACTGGGTGGCACGGTGTTTGTTTTGCTGACTTATTTTGTGATTGTCGGTTCTTCCAATGCGGTCAACCTTACTGATGGCCTTGACGGGCTGGCGATTATGCCAACGGTATTGATTGCCGGTGCGCTGGGTATTTTTTCATATGTGGCTGGCCATGCAGTATTTTCAGACTACCTGGCGATGCCTCATGTACCCGGTGCCGGTGAATTGGCGATATTTTGTGGCGCCCTGGCGGGTGCCGGCCTTGGATTTCTCTGGTTCAATACCTATCCGGCCCAGGTTTTTATGGGGGATATCGGCGCGTTGGCAATGGGTGCGGCGTTGGGGCTGGTTGCCGTCATTATCCGCCAGGAGCTGGTATTTTTCATAATGGCGGGTGTCTTTGTCATGGAAACCGTTTCGGTGATCCTTCAGGTGGCTTCTTTCAAGCTGACCGGCAAACGTATTTTCCGCATGGCTCCCATTCATCATCATTTTGAACTGAAGGGTTGGCCGGAGCCGCGGGTGATTGTGCGCTTCTGGATTATTTCTGTAATTTTAGTCCTGGTGGGCCTGGCCACCCTGAAAATCAGGTAGACCTCGGAAAATGGCAAATTAATGATGACATACAGGCAAGCAACATTGACCAATAATGCGGGGGCTGCTGGGCAGGCCAGGCGTTATGGTGCAATCAAGCAGCAGGTTGGCCTGGATATGTGGATCCTGATTCCGGCAGTGATACTGGCAGCAATTGGCCTTGTTATGGTCGGTTCGGCTTCGATTGCGATAGCAGAAGGGCAGGGACTGGGGAGTCACTACTATACCTGGAAACATGCGGCTTATTTAAGCTTCGGGGTGCTTAGTGCTTTGCTGTTTACCCTGCTTTCGACAGAGTTCCTGTATAAAATATCCCGTCCGATGATGCTTCTTGGTGCGTTGGTATTGTTAACTGTCTTTATTCCGGGGCTGGGTAAAGTCGTCAATGGTTCTGCACGCTGGATTCATCTGGGACCGATCAACTTTCAGACAGTCGAGGCGGCAAAACTAATGCTGATTGTCTACATGGCGGGTTATCTTGTCAGGCATCAGGATGCCATTCAGACTAATTTCTTTGCAACTTTTAAACCGCTGATGATTGCCGGCCTGTATATGGTGATTTTGCTGTTGCAACCAGACCTGGGCAGCGCGGTGGTAATTACCTTTATCGTCGGCGGCATGTTATTCCTAGCTGGTGCGGCGTGGAAGCATATAGCCATTCTGATTGCCCTGATTTCTCCTGCCTTTATCTGGGCGGCGATGGAGCCCTATCGATTACGTCGGATTGTGAGCTTTATGGATCCCTGGGCTGATCCTTTCAATTCCGGTTTCCAGTTAACCCAGGCTCTAATTGCAATTGGCAGGGGGGAGATGTTCGGGGTTGGTCTGGGTGGCAGCATCCAGAAATTATTTTACCTGCCGGAGGCGCATACGGATTTTATTTTTTCTGTTTATGCAGAAGAAATGGGACTTGTGGGGGTGCTGGTTTTGATGATGTTGTTTGTAACTCTTATTGGTCGGGTTTTAATGGTTGGCCTGGCTTCGGTCCAGGCGAAACGCCACTTTGCCGGATTCCTGGCATATGGTGTCGGCCTCTGGCTCAGTTTCCAGGCACTGGTTTCCATGGGCGTTAACATGGGTGTGCTACCGACAAAAGGCCTGACATTACCACTTATATCATCAGGTGGTTCGAGTATTTTAATGACCTGCATGGCGATTGGACTGGTCCTTCGGGTTAAGTACGAACTGGATCTTGAAGCTGATCCCAGGATCAAACGTCGACGTGAATTGGCAGGGTATTCCAATGCCCAATAAGCAGCAGCGTGTACTGATTATGGCAGGCGGAACCGGTGGGCATATATTCCCGGGGCTGGCTGTCGCAGGTGAACTGCGTCGCAGCGGTGTTGATGTTGCCTGGCTGGGAACTCAGGCAGGTCTTGAAAGCCGACTGGTACCCGAACAGGGTTACCCCCTGCATACAATAGAGATAAAGGGACTGCGGGGTAAAGGTATTAAGGGCTGGTTGACAGCACCCTTGAATATTCTGCGGGCTTTAGGGCAGGCGAATAAGTTGTTGAAAAAATTTGCACCTTGTGCCGTTCTGTCAATGGGTGGATATGTAGCCGGCCCCGGTGGCCTGGCGGCGCGTTGGCGTGGTATACCGTTGGTAATCCATGAACAGAACCGGGTTCCGGGTATGACTAATAAAATCCTGGCACGCTGGGCAAAAACAAAATTTCAGGGTTTTCCAGGCAGTTTTCCAGAATCGAGTTGTGCCATTACAGTGGGCAACCCGGTGCGGCAATCAATCCTGAAGATTCCTGCACCCGGCCAGCGTATGTCCCAACGCAGCGGTCCAGCGAGGTTGTTAATTCTCGGTGGTTCCCAGGGTGCGGCAGCGCTAAATCGGCTGCTGCCTGCAGCAGTAGCTATGCTGCCTGCAAACCAGCCAGTGATCGTCCGCCATCAGGCGGGCAAAGGACGGGCCGAAAATACACGTGACCAATATCAAACACAAGAAGTCAGCGCCGAAGTTACGGAGTTTATTGAGGATATGGCGGCCGCATATGCCTGGGCTGACATGGTTATCTGCAGGGCAGGGGCATTGACAGTCGCCGAGGTTGCAGCCGCCGGATTACCGGCAGTGTTTGTTCCATTTCCGGCAGCCGTTGATGATCATCAAACCAGGAATGCTGAATACCTGGCAACGGTGGGTGCAGCCCGAATTCTCCAGGAATCGGATTTGAGTGCAGGGGAATTATCCAGGGTCATAGCAAGTTTAACCGCAAGCAGGGAAAAGCTAGTACAGATGGCAGAAGCTGCTCGAAAACTGGCACTGCCTGATGCGGCGCTTGCGGTTTCGAATCGGTGTCGCGAGTTATGCCTATGACATTTACAACTAAACAATCAACACAAAAATCAGCTTCAGGCCAGATGCACAGGGTTTCACATATTCATTTTGTGGGGATTGGCGGTGCGGGTATGAGCGGGATTGCTGAGGTTATTGCCAATACAGGCTACCAGGTAAGCGGTTCTGATTTAAAAGAATCTGCGATGACCAGGCACCTGCAAAGTTCGGGTATTGAAATACAAATTGGTCACCGGGCCGAAAATGTCAGTAATGCTGATGTAGTGGTAGTTTCAACGGCGATACCAATTGACAACCCGGAGTTGCGGGCAGCCAGGGAAAAAAGAATTCCAGTTGTTCCTCGGGCTGAAATGCTGGCCGAGTTAATGCGCTTCAGGAAAGGTATTGCGGTTGCGGGTACACATGGAAAAACAACCACAACCAGTCTCCTGGCAGCCATTCTTGCCGAAGCTGGAATGGATCCGACTTTTATTATCGGAGGCCTGGTGAATGCATTCGGCAGCCATGCCCGCCTGGGCCAGGGTGAATACCTGGTTGCTGAAGCCGATGAAAGTGATGGTTCATTCCTTTTGTTGCAGCCAATGATGGCAGTTATTACTAATATCGACAGTGATCATTTGGAAACCTACGGTGGCGATTTTGATAACCTGCGTCATGCCTTCCTTGAGTTTATTCACCATCTGCCATTTTATGGTGTGTCTGTGCTGTGTATAGATGATCCTGAAGTCAAGCGTATTGCCGGGGATGTCAGTCGTACAACCCTCACCTTCGGGCAGGATCCTGAAGCAGATATTCGAGCCGAGAATATTCGCCAGCAAGGTCGGCAGATGAGTTTTGATGTGCGCTTTCCCAACCAGGAAGGCTTGCTTGGTATAACAATGAACTTACCCGGGACGCATAACGTCAGGAATGCACTAGGGGCGATAGCGGCAGCCTGGGAAGTGGGTGTTAAGCCGGAAGCAATGCAGTTTGCACTGCAGGAGTTCGCTGGAATCGGTCGCCGATTTGAAGAAGTTGGTGAACTGTCGATTGATAAGGGTAGTGTAACGGTACTGGAAGATTACGGTCATCACCCAACGGAGTTGGCGGTGACTATAGAAGCAGCACGAAATGGCTGGCCTGACCGCCGCCTTGTGGTGGTATTCCAGCCGCATCGTTACAGTCGAACGCATGAATTATTTGATGATTTTGCCCAGGTGCTGGCAGAGCCGGATGCCCTGGTAATTACAGATGTTTACCCGGCCGGGGAAGACCTGATTCCCGGGGCAGATGCTCGCTCACTCTGTCGGGCAGTTCGCAGTCGTGGCCGGGTAGACCCGGTGCTGATTGCTGATGTGCACAGCCTGTCTGTACAGTTGCCGGCAATTCTAAAGGATGGTGACCTGGTGTTGCTGATGGGGGCGGGTGATATTGGTACTGTCGCAAGCCGCTTGCGGTCAGATTGCAGCTTTGACAAAAGTGGGGCGGGAGGATGACTGCAGGGTTCAATAATGCGACTGAATTTGGCCGGGTTGCGCTAGTTGTTGGTGGCGATAGCCCGGAAAGGGATGTTTCTATTGCAGGTGGAAAATCAATTGCTGAAGCACTTACGCGTATGGGTATTGAGCATATTGTTGTCGATGGTGCTCCAGCTTTGTTTAAAGAAATTGAGTGTGGCGAGATTAGTCGCGTGTTCAATTTGATGCATGGCCCGGGTGGTGAAGACGGTAGCCTGACTGGAGCATTGAATTTATACAAGATACCCGTGACAGGAAGTAATGTCCTGGGCTCGGCATTGACCATGGATAAGGTTCGCTCCAAACAGTTGTGGAAAAGTGTGGGTATCCCCACCACAGATTTTATTCTTACTGCTGCCGATCGTGATGACAGTGAAGAAATTTTCCAGGCTTTCAACTTGCCGATATTTGTTAAGCCCGTTGATCAGGGATCTTCACTGGGTATTAGTAAAGTGACATCTGCCGGGCAATTGTCTGATGCGATACAGCTGGCAGCGAGATACAGCCATACCGTTATGGTTGAGCCGGGTATTGAAGGCAGGGAATATTTCGCCGGTATTATCGGCGATGAATGCCTGCCACTGATTGCGGTTGAGCCAGCCAATGACTTTTATGACTATGAAGCGAAATACGAATCAGATAAGACCATTTATTTTTGCCCCTGTGGGTTGCCGGAAGATAAGGAAGAAGAACTGCAGCAGCTAGCGCAAAAAGCTTTTCATGTCCTGGGTGCCAACGGTTGGGGCAGGGTGGATTTTATCCTGGATGCTTTCGGCATGCCCTGGTTCCTGGAAGTGAATACGATACCGGGTATGACTGACCACTCGCTGATTCCACAGGCTGCTGCTGAGGCGGGTACAGGCTTTGATCGACTGGTCTGGCGAATACTGGAAACCAGTATCAGGGTTGCTCAGCGATGATTAATTTCGGAAAAATCACGAAGATACAAAAAGGTGAGGTCAAGCCAGGGCTGATTGGGGTCATCCTGGTGATTTCCCTAACGGCACTGGTTGTAACCTGGTTAACCTCCGGTATGTTAGGTGCGGATAAATGGCCGATTAAATGGCTGGATATCAGTGGTCCCATGCAAAGGGTTAGCGCGAATCAGATTCGATCCGCACTTGAGCCGGAAATTGCGGGTGGGTTTTTTACCGTAGATCTTGATCAGGTTCGTTCTATTGCTGAAGAAATCCCGTGGGTGTCCTCAGCACAGGCAAGAACGTTATGGCCTGACACAATTGAGATCCGGGTGCTGGAATACATGGCGGTAGCCCACTGGGGAAAGAACAGGCTTATCTCACAGGATGGCACAGCATTTACGGTGCCAGCTGCCGGGCAGATCCAGGGCCTGCCACACTTGCAGGGGCCTGAAGACCAGGTTAGCGATGTAGTGACGTTCTGGCAGCAGGCAAATAAACGCCTGGGTGATGTAGCGCTTGAAGTTGATCATATGCGGTTGTTTGATCGTGGTTCCTGGGAGCTCAGGCTGACCAATCAAACCCGGGTTATGTTGGGTCGTGAAGATGTACTGCCACGCTTGCAGCGATTAGTGGAAAATTGGAATGTTTTGACCGGAAATGGTGTGCGAATTCCGCGAAGTATTGATTTGCGTTACACCAATGGTTTTGCAGTTCAGTGGATGGAGCACTCATGATTCCAAGTTTAAAGAATTTGCGAGTCCGGATGGATTTATTACCGGGCAGTCTGGAGAAATAACAGCAATGCCAAAGAAGAATGTTCAAACACTGGTCGTTGGCCTTGATATCGGCACTTCGAAAATCGTCGCCATTGTTGGCGAGTTGAAAGAAGACGGAACAGTAGAGGTTGTCGGCATTGGTTCGCACCCCTCACGCGGTTTAAAACGTGGCGTAGTAGTAGACATTGAATCAACTGAACAGTCAATCCAGCGGGCTATCGGAGAGGCTGAATTAATGTCGGGCTGCGAGATTAATTCTGTGTATGCCGGGATTACCGGCAACCATATACGCAGTCTTAATTCACGCGGTGTTGTGGGTATAAAGGATCGTGAAGTTAGCGAGGGTGATGTGGATCGGGTGCTGGATTCAGCGCGGGCTGTGAATGTTTCTGCTGATCAGCAAATAATCCATGTACTTCCACAGGAATATATTATTGATGAGCAAGATGGGATTCGCCAGCCCATAGGTATGGCGGGTGTGCGTATGGAGGTACTGGTGCATGTGGTTACTGCAGCACGCGCCGCTGTTCAGAATATTACCAAGTGCGTACAGCGCTGCGGACTGGTTACAGATGACCTGATTTTGCAACAACTTGCAGCAAGTGAAGCTGTTTTAACACGGGATGAAAAGGACCTCGGCGTTTGCCTGGTTGATATAGGTGCAGGCACAACCGATATTGCGGTGTTCAGGCAGGGAGCAATTAGGCATACCTGCTGTATCCCGATTGCCGGTGACCAGGCTACCAATGATATCGCGGTCGCCTTGCGAACCCCAACGCAACACGCGGAAGACATCAAGATACAGTATGCCTGCGCGTTGGAGCAGTTAACCAAGGCGGACGAATCAATCCAGGTTCCCAGTGTCGGTGACCGTGTTTCACGGCGGCTTGCCAGGCGAACACTGGCGCAGGTGGTTGAGGCCCGTTATCGGGAACTGTTGTCGCTGGTTCGGGATGAACTGCGTCGCAGCGGATTTGAAAATATGATTCCGGCTGGGCTGGTACTCACGGGTGGTGGTGCCAAGATGGAAGGTGTGGTTGAACTTTCAGAGGAGATATTTCATATGCCTGTTCGGCTGGGCGCACCGAGGAACGTAACTGGATTGTCAGATGTGGTTAATAACCATATTTATTCCTCCGGTGTTGGTTTGCTTTTATATGGCAGTAAAGAATTAAGTGGATTTGCGACAGTAGGAAAACCCCCTAAAACAGGATCTATTATGAGTGCAATAAAAAACTGGTTTGACGGCAATTTATGATTGAAAAGTGAACATAGAGATTTAATTTGAGTTTCTTTAGTTTTTAAGTTTGTGCAGGAAAAGTGTCCATAGAGGCATGCCCGGACGGAATGCTGAAGAATTATATGGTGCGAAGCAAGGAGAAGGAAAATGGCGTTTAAAATGGTAGAGAACTATACACCGGCAGCGGTGATAAAAGTAATTGGTGTCGGCGGTGGCGGCGGTAACGCGGTTGCCCAAATGGTTGAAAGCAGTATTGAAGGGGTGGAATTTATTGCTGCTAATACAGATGCCCAGGCATTGCGAAACTACAATGGAGATTCGGTATTGCAACTGGGCACCAATGTAACCAAGGGTCTGGGTGCAGGTGCCAATCCTGAAGTAGGCCGCCAGGCTGCGCTTGAGGATCGGGAACGAATTATTGATGCCCTCCGCGATACCGATATGGTATTTATTACGGCAGGCATGGGTGGCGGCACCGGAACAGGTGCTGCACCAGAAATTGCCAAGATCGCGAAGGAGTTGGACATTCTTACGGTTGCTGTGGTGACTAAGCCATTTAAGCTGGAAGGCAAAAAGAGAATGAAAATTGCTGAGCAGGGACTCGAAGAACTGCGTAAGCATGTTGACTCGCTGATTACAATTCCCAATAGCAAACTACTGGAAGTCCTGGGTGGAGACACAACATTCGAGGATGCCTTCAGGGAAGCAAATAATGTCCTGCAGAATGCAGTTCAGGGTATTGCTGAATTAATTACCCTGCCAGGATTGGTTAATGTAGATTTTGCTGATGTTCGTGCAATTATGTCGGAAATGGGAATGGCGATGATGGGTGCAGGATCAGGTCAGGGTGAAGATCGTGCAGTTATGGCAGTACAGCATGCAATTGGTAGCCCGTTACTGGAAGGCGTTGACCTTCAGGGTGCTTACGGTGTCCTGGTTAATATAACTGGTGGTCCAAGTTTGACCATTAATGAGTTCCAGGATGTGATGACTGTCGTTGAAGACCTGGCTGCTGATGATGCGCTGATTGTTATGGGCACAGTGATTGATCCGGAGCTTACAGATGAAATCAGGGTTACAGTTGTTGCTACCGGTCTGGATACCGCTGAAACGATAGTGCCTGTAGAGGATGACTTTCCGGTAAACCTTGCTCAAGTGAGTAGTCCGGGAACCCGCTCCCGGGAAGTTGAAACTGTTATGGCTAATAACGAAACAGGGTCGTATGAAGACCCGCATATACAGGCTGTAATTCCCCAGGTGGTTGGATCTGATGTTGTCGCAATTTCGACTGACGATCTGTTTGTTCCAGAAGAGCTGGATGTACCGACATTCCTTCGTCGGCAGGCGGATTAAATAATTTGATATGATTCACCTAGCTCAGGGCCGGTCCAGGTAAACTGTAGACGATAAAGATCGTATTTTGATCATAAGTTTATATGTTTGCAGTAGTCCAGCCCCGGGCAATTGCTTGCACTTTTGATTTTGCCAGGCCGCTATAATAAGGCCTGGCTTTTCTAATTGAGCGTGGTATAAATACAACAATAAATAATTGTAGTATATTTACAACAATAATTAGGTATAAAAGCAACATAATGATTGATTAAGTAGAGGTTTGTGATAAAATCATTTCAGTCAAGGGACAAAAAAACAACAATATGATTAAACAACGCACTCTTAAAAATATCATTAGAGCAACTGGTGTTGGTTTACATACCGGTGAAAAAGTGTATATGACCCTGCGTCCTGCTGCTGTTAATACCGGAATTGTGTTCCGTCGTGTCGACCTCGATCCTGTGGTGGAAGTTGAAGCGCGTGCTGATAATGTTGGTGATACCTCGATGTCGACAACCCTGACAAATGGTGAGGTCAAAGTTGCAACCGTTGAGCACTTGATGTCCGCTTTTGCTGGTTTGGGCATCGATAACGCCATTGTTGATCTCAGTGCTCCTGAAGTACCCATTATGGATGGTAGTGCCGGTCCGTTTGTCTTCCTGCTGCAGTCTGCTGGTATTGCAGAACAGAAGCAGGCTAAAAAGTTTATTCGTATTATTAAGCCGGTTGAAGTAAAAATGGGTGAAAAATGGGCCCGCTTTGAGCCATGGGATGGTTTTCGGGTTAATTTCCGTATCGATTTTAATCATCCGGCGTTCGAAAGCCACACCTCAACTGCTGAAGTCGATTTTTCTACCACCTCTTTCCTCAAAGAAATAGCCCGTGCCAGGACTTTTGGTTTTATGCGTGACCTGGAAATGTTACGTGAACGCAACCTGGTGCTGGGTGGCAGCATGGACAATGCAGTCGTCCTTGATGATTATCGGATTCTCAATGACGACGGACTGCGTTATGAAGATGAGTTTGTCAAACATAAAGTCCTTGATGCTATCGGTGACCTGTACTTGCTGGGTCACGGACTAATAGGTGCATTCTCCGGCTATAAGTCCGGCCACGCCATGAATAACCTCCTCGTACGGGAACTGCTCGCTGATACCTCTGCCTGGGAGGAAGTTACCTTCGGTGACGAGGCTACAGCGCCAATCTCCTATACGAACCCTGCCTATTCCGGGGCAATTTAAAGCCTTACTGTTATTTTCCCCCAACCCTTTTCTCCCGGACTAACCGGGTCAGGTACGGCTTTGTTTCAACTATCATCAGGTTTTTTGCTGAAATCAGGCAAGCTGCTAGCTTAAATAAGGTGCAAGGCGGGGTAATTTAAGCGAAAATACAAAGCTATGTCCAGTTTGTGGTGATGCCATGGTCGATAAAGATTCCAGTACAGCTCCCAATACAACTCACTTCGGTTACAAACAAGTGGCGGTTGAAGATAAAGTTCGCCTTGTAGCTGAGGTGTTCAGTTCAGTAGCCGGTAGCTACGACATTATGAATGACCTGATGTCATTTGGTGTACATCGTTTATGGAAGCGTCATTTTGTGACTACCGCAGCCGTTCGTCCGGGTTCATCAGTTCTCGATCTTGCAGGAGGAACCGGAGATATCGCCCGTTTACTGCTGCCCAGGGTGGGTCTTGCCGGCAAGGTGGTTTTATCAGATATTAATCCTGAAATGCTGGCGGTTGGACGCGCCCGAATGGAAGACCAGGGCCTGGTTAAGGGGCTTGAATATGTGCTTGCAAATGCCGAAAAACTGCCGTTTGAAGACAACAGTTTTGATGCAGTAACGATTGCATTCGGCTTGCGTAATGTGACTGACAAAGATGCTGCATTAAAAGAGATGTATCGTGTCCTCAAACCCGGTGGACAGGTCAATATCCTTGAGTTTTCCAGGGTGAATTCTAAAACCCTGGAAAAATTGTATGAAATCTATTCATTTTCGTTGTTACCAAAAATTGGAGCGATCGTCGCAAAAGATGAGGACAGCTATCGTTACCTGGCTGAATCAATCCGCAAACACCCGGACCAGGAAACCCTGGCGGGGATGCTGCGTGATGCCGGTTTTGCTAATGTCAGTTATGAAAATATGACCAACGGTGTGGTCGCTATCCACCGGGGCTACCATGTCTGAAACCAGGACAAATAAAAGTTACTACACACCACTACCCGGTGTATTTTCGGGGATATTGCAGCGGGCGCTTAATACCCAGTTGGGTGCGGATGAAAAGGCGCTTGAATTAATTAAGAAACTCGGTGATCGAGTTCTGGCAATTGAGTTAACAGGTACCGGTATGGATTTGTTTTTTCAGGCAGCTGATACAGGCCTGGTTGTTACTGCTGATCACTCAAGTGAGGTTTCCACCTGGATCAGGGGAACACCACCGGCCTTGTTCGGGATGGCAAAGCCTGAACTGGCAAAGCCAGGCTGGGCTAATGCCGGCAGTAAAGTAACGATTGAGGGTGATGCCAGCCTGGTACGTGACTTTGAGTCACTGATGAACAGGCTGGATTTCGACTGGGAAGAAAAAATCAGTGGGGTATTGGGCGATGTAGTAGCCCACCAACTGGGTTTGGCAGCCAGGAGTTTTGGTGGTTTTGCCAGGAAATTTGCTGAGTTCGGTCTCGATGCTGGACGCAGCAGCCTGCAGGATATTGCGGTAAAACAGGCCGGGAATTTTACAGGCCGGGCTGCATTTTGTGAATTTAGCGATGCCGTTGCATCACTCGATAATAAGGTTTCTGCTTTAGAAAAACGGTTTAAACAACAGGCTGGCAACTGATGTTTTCTGCAGTCACACAAATGTTTCGCCTGTGGCGGATTAATACCATCCTGGCCCGATATCGTCTCGATGAAATAGCCCAGGGAACGCCGCTTTACCAGCCCCTGCGGCTTGCAGGTTTAATCACCTTCCGTAAGTCAGCCGATATCAGGGATATGCCGGTCGGCAAGCGCCTGCGCCTGGCCCTTCAGGAAATGGGTCCGGTATATGTGAAGTTTGGACAAATACTCTCGACCCGAAGGGATTTATTGCCCCCTGAGATCGCTGATGAACTGTCATTATTACAGGATCGGGTACCACCTTTTCCGGGGGCAGAAGCGCAGGCAATTATTGAGAAGGCCCTGGGTGCCCCGGTTGAAGAATTATTCACCAGCTTTGAAGTTGAGCCGTTGGCCTCAGCATCTATTGCCCAGGTACATGGCGCGGTATTGAAAACCGGTGAAGAAGTGGTGGTTAAAGTTGTCCGTCCGGGTATACGCCGACAGTTGGTGCGTGACCTGGAACCACTCAAAGCGATTACCGGTATCCTTGAACGGTATTGGCAGGGTGGCAGCCGGGTACGTCCACTAGAACTTGTCAAAGAGTTTGAATCGGTAATCTATGATGAACTGGACATGCAGCGTGAAGCAGCCAATGCCAGTCTGTTAAAGCGCAACTTCAAAAATTCGAGTGAAGTCTATATCCCCACTATTTACTGGGCATTTAGCAAAGATAATATCCTGGTTATGGAGCGGGTAAATGGCATACCTGCAGGTGATATTGAAGCCCTGAAAGCTGCCGGTGTGGATCTCGAGCGCCTGGCTGTTCGTGGTGTACGTATGTTCTACACCCAGGTTTTCCGGGATAATTTGTTCCATGCAGACCTCCATCCCGGCAACATCCTCATTGATGTAAGCAACCCGAAGGATGCCAGTTATATTCTCCTGGACTATGGAATTGTAGCGAGCTTGTCGCCGCAGGACCTGTATTACATTTCCGAGAATTTTATCGCCCTGTTCAACCAGAATTACCGCCGGGTAGCAGAATTGCATATTGAAGCCGGCTGGGTACCTGCAGATACGCGTGTAGATGAAATGGAAGCAGCTGTTAGAACCGTAGGCGAATCCAGTTTCTCACGTCCCCTGAATGAAATTTCATTCGGGTATATGCTGCTGAGCCTGTTCCGGGTAGCCCGACGTTTTCAGCTGAGTGTACAGCCTCAGTTGATTATGCTGCAGAAAACCATGTTGAATATCGAAGGCCTTGGTCGGCAGTTATATCCTGACCTTGATATCTGGGCGGTAGCCAAACCTGAGCTGGAAGCCATTATTCGTGAGAAATATGGATTTGATCATACCCTGACAGAGCTGCGTGACCGACTGCCTGCATGGCTATCTAAAGCCCCGGAAATGCCAGGGCTGGTACATGATTACCTCACCCTGGCAACCCGCGGTGTTTTGCATACCCGGGTGGATTCAAAAGACTTGCAGGCGCTTACTGAGGTATTTGAGCAGCAGAGTCGGCGCAACCGACGTTATCTGATAACCGCCAGCCTGGCGGTGGTATCGGCTGTATTCCTGGCCATGGACACCGGCCCATGGATGCTGTCAGGTTTTTCTGTGCTGGGAATAATTGCAGCCGTGATGGCTGTTTTGCCGTTGCTACGCCGTTAATAACCTGGCTAAATGGCCTACATTATCGGCCCCAGGAAGCCAAATAATGATCCTACAGCCAGGGCAAGAATCTGGCGTTCTGTCATGATAACTTCCGGAAACCTGCCGACGGGAAGATAATTATCATAAAACCGGGGATCCAGCGGGCTGGTTTCACTCCCTCCCGGGATCAGTTGCCAGGCCGTGGTGTAGGAAAAAGGCCATATATCGAATACCGGCAGGGTGGATGAGATATCTTCAAAAATACCACCGATATCCGAGGCGATCGGAGTAAAATCATTACGCGCTGCTACCACCCAGCTATTGGTTCCGGATATATCCCTGAGCATGGATGCATATAGTTCCAGCGCCAGTGCGGTATCTTCAATAAACACCCCGTTCTCGGTGTTGTAACCTTCTGAGCGTGGATCCAGGTTATGCGATCCAATCATCAATAACTGTTTGTCGATAACAATCGACTTGCTGTGTAAGCCGGTCCTGGGCCCCGCTCGGTCTTCTGTAGGCGTCTCTGCCGCAGACATAAACTGTTGACTGCTGATTCCGTTTGCCTTTTCCATGATTAGCTCATCATAGCGTGGAATAAATTCATGGATATCACCGGGAAAGGGCATCAGCTCGTGAATTTCAATACCCAGTTTCTGCACATAGCGTTTTTTCTTTTTGTGGTAGAGCGCATAAGCAGTCCAGGCATCAGTAGATGCCAGTGAATTGCTTGAATAGCGTATCCGCAATTCAGGATTCTGCTGTTTCAGGCGTTTGTAAATCTTTTGTAGTTTTCGGCTGAGAACCATATAAGGAGACTGTACAAAAATATCTGTTTCTGTTTGTTTTATGTGTTGGAAGATTGTATTTGTGGCGCGGGTGCGTTCATTTCGGTGGGTTGATTCCTTGCGTGGCAGATCCCAGAAGTATTTAATTTCTCGTACTGGCTTAAACGAAGCGGTAAAGGTAGCGTTGATATAACTGCCATCGGCAGCTGCAGTGAGCAGTTTCTGGAAGCGCGGTACAACTAGTGGTGTTTGTGTGTCCAGCAGCTGGGTTTCACGCAGGTAGTCATTGATATCATGTAACTGGTAAACAGGCTTGACTACCTGGTTGTTCCAGTAGCTTTCAAACGAAGCCAATACATCTGCAGATGCCGGTCCGCTAATGAGCACATCACGATCCTTAAAGTTGTAACTGGTATCCATATCGAAATAACGGTCGGCGATATTGCGTCCGCCCAGCAGGCTTAGTTTGCGGTCAATCTGGAAGACCTTATTATGCATGCGCTGGTTAAAACGAAAGAAACAACAGGCAACCCCGGTAACAAATTCAGTCTTATTCGTACTGGCCTTGTGAAATGTAGGGTTATAAAGGCGTATATCGAGGTTACTATGGGCCAGGGCCATTGCTCCCAGGTAATCAATATCCTGGATTGAAAATAACTGATCAAAAAGGACCCGGACCTTAACCCCGCGATTTGCGGCTAATAGTAGCTCATGCATGATCAGGCGGCCGCTGGTATCACCACTGAAAATAAAATACTGAAGGTCGATACTGGTATGTGCTGCCCGAATCATATGCAGCCTTAGAATCAGCGCCTGCTCCCCGTTTTCAACAATTCTTGCATGGTGTCCGGGCCTGGATGCTGCTTTCTCCAGCAGGCTGGATGGCAGGGCGCACGTGCTGCCTGTAATCTTGCAACTCAGGCTGGTACTGCGATGGTGCTGAACCCGGGTTTCAATTTGCGGGTCGATTTTGGGGCTGGTTGCACAGGCTTGCAGGCTGAACACTGCTGCCAGTACTAATAATCGGTTTAATTGCCTGCTCAATTGTGAGCCTGGGAACGGCTGCATGTCAGCTGGTAACAGTTGATGGATTCGGGCAACTGCTGCAGGGCAATAGCTGCCTGAATACCCAGGTCTTCAGGTTCCCAGTTAACGATGCTGAGATGCTTCAGTCCATGAAGCTCTTTATCCAGTAAGACCTGGTCGCTATGCAAGGCTGATGAATATTCATCGCTAAGTGTGCATACGCTTGACTCAAGGTTTCCGGCCAGGCCACTGCCAATACACTTGAGTGCTGCTTCTTTGCGTACCCACAGGCGGTTGAAAGCCATCTGTAAAGCTTTAGCAGGTTGTTGTTGCAACCAGCCATGCTCCTGCGCGGAAAAATAACGTTCCGATAGCGCCAACGGTTTGCGGTTCACGCGCTGGCATTCAATATCAATACCCAGTGGCTGATCTACTGATACCGCCAATGCAAGCCAGTGGCGACTGTGGGAGATATTAAAGTGTAACGGTGGTTTCGCAACAGGCTCTAGCAGGGGTTTTCCCGTCGCTGATTTAAGCAGTGGCAATTCGGCTGGTGGTAGATTCAGGTAAGCCGATAAAATAAGCCGGCTATAAAATTGCTGGCTAAAGCGCCGTTGCTTGAGAAATACATGCCGATCCTGGCTGTTGCTGTCTGTCCTGCGGGAGAAAGCAGCACTGTCGATATCAACCAGCCAGACATCCAGGCTCTGTGGCGCAGGTAGCAGCAGGTCACCCAGTGGTAAAAAGCGTTGCTGGCAGCAGGTAATCTGATCAATACTCATTAACCGTTAGCCCCTGCGCCGGAATTTTCTCAGGATTTTCTCAAGCCAACTGTGTTGCAGCCAGTTTTTATCAGTTTCTGAGGCTGCATGGTAGTTGCCATGATATTTATGTTTAACCCAGGCATTTCGATCTATGCGGCTGGCAAACCTGAACAGTCGGTGGTTGATGGGATGGAAACCTGGTCGGTAAATGATGGCGGTACCAAAATCAATCACGCAGGGTTTTTGGTCTTCAGTCACAATAATATTGGACTTGGATTTAAGGTCACCATGGGCGACACCCCGTTTATGGAAATCTTCGATGGTCTGCTTGAATTGTGCAAACCATAAATCCCTGTCCTGCCAGCTTGCGTGCCGGTAGGGGCTGCCGGGAATGTATTCTATTACCATGTATTGCTGTTGCAGGAACCCATAACATTCAGGGATGTTTTCAATACCCTGCATCAGTAAGTAGGCCTGGTACTCTCGCCGCAGGGTTGCCAACCGGGCCTTATAAACAGCAGCCCTGCCCATGGCCGCTTTTACCACACAGCAGTTACCGTCCTGCTGATAAAGCAATAAGGTTCCCTGGTTACTGGTTGCCAGGTGATTACTGCCATCAGCGAGACTGGTTTCAATCCATTCGATGAACGGTTTCCTGAAATCAGGGTTATTGAGTAAGTCCTGCATTGTTTATATTTATAAAATCCTGGGTGGTAGCGGTTTTTTAGCATGTTGGTAGCTTAATGATACAGCTTTGATGTAGGCAATATATATTCCTGTTACTATCAGGCATCAATTTATATGAGGCAGGTTGTATGTCTAGAGTAAAAATTTCCCCCATACTGGTTATTTCAGTACTGGCAAGCGCTTTTGCAGGCCATTGTGCCTATGCTGAAGAGCCTTTCCCCAGTACTTATACGGCAATTCCTTCAGGTGCAGTCCTGATCCGGAATGCAACCATACTCACCGGAGACGGCGAGCGTCTTGATGGGGCAGACTTACTGCTTAATGACGGCAAGATTGCCGCGATGGGAAAAAACCTCTCTGCAGTCGGTGCGAAAACCATAAATGCAGACGGGCGCTGGGTAACGCCGGGCCTGATCGATGTGCACTCCCACCTGGGCGTTTACCCCAGCCCTGGATTATCAGCGCATTCTGATGGTAACGAGATGGTATCTGCTTCTACTCCGAATGTCTGGGCAGAACATGGTATCTGGCCGCAGGATCCAGGCTTTTCCCGTGCGCTTGCCGGGGGAGTGACCAGCCTGCAAATCCTGCCGGGTTCAGCAAACCTGTTCGGTGGTCGCGGGGTAACCGTAAAAAATGTGTATGCCAACAGTTATCAGGCAATGAAGTTTCCCGGTGCTCCGCAGGGACTGAAAATGGCTTGCGGTGAGAACCCAAAAAGGATCTACGGGAGTAAAAAACAGCCACCAATGACGCGCATGGGAAATGTTGCTGGTTACCGCCAGAACTGGGCCCAGGCAAAAGAATATCAACAATCACTGGATGACTATGCTGCTGCCCTGGAAAAAGGCGGTGAAGCGGCCGAAAAAGCAAAAGCCCCAAAACGTGACCTCAAAATGGAAACCCTTGCTGCCGTCCTGCGGGGTGAAATCAATGTGCATATGCATTGTTACCGTGCGGATGAAATGCTGACGATACTGGATATTGCCAAAGAATTTGGTTATAAAGTTACCGCGTTCCACCATGGTGTAGAGGCTTACAAAATCGCTGATGAACTCGCTGCGGCTGGAGTTTGCGGTGCATTGTGGGCAGACTGGTGGGGCTTTAAGGCTGAAGCCTACGATGGCATCCAGGAGAACATTGCGATGGTCGACAGGCCTGAAGGCGGTTGTGCAATCGTGCATTCTGATTCCGCTGAGGGTATCCAGCGGCTTAACCAGGAAGCGGCTAAAGCCATGTCGCGCGGGAATCGGGCGGGGATGAATATCACACCTGAAAGGGCTATCCAGTGGTTAACATCCAACGCGGCCAGATCGCTGGGGATTGCAGATCAAACAGGCTCCCTGGCAATAGGAAAAATGGCGGATGTTGTGATCTGGAATCAAAACCCTTTCAGTGTTTATGCACACGCAGATCAGGTTTTTATTGATGGTGCGCTGATGTTTGATCGCAGTAATCCCAAATTACAGCCAGTCAGTGATTTTGAACTGGGGCAATTGCTGGGGGAGAATAAATAATGCGCTATTTATTAATCAATGTTTTTGCCCTTATGTTGCTGCTGATGAATTTTTCGGTACAAGCCCAACACCTGTTAATCAAAAATGCCCGCATTCACACCATGGGTGTAGACGGTATTCTCGAGGACAGTGATATCCTGATACGGGATGGAAAACTACGCGAGCTCGGAAAAAACCTGCAGGCCGGAAATGAAG
>JADFVZ010000057.1 GCA_015222805.1 Pseudomonadota bacterium | reverse complement strand
TGCTTCGAGCAGTATCAAGATCAATATTATCGATCCCGACACCAATATTGGCGATCAGCCCCATGGAGTGAGGGAATCGATTAATCAGTTCAGCATCAACAGGATCAAGAGCTGTCGAACAATAGATCAACGCATTATCGAGGACCTTTTCATTCGCATCATTAATACGAACTTCTGCTACCGATTGCAGCATTTGCATCATTGCCGGTGGTAACTCCCGACTTAATACAATCACCGGCACACTCAATTGAAAACTCGCATTTTGATTATTAAAAGAAAAGAGTGCATTCTGCAGTCACCATCATTTCTTTTTGCCTTTTTGAGTTAATGAACTCATGATCTCATCGAGGTTGAAGGAAGCAGGTTTTTGCCGTGGTGGATAAGCCATAAAGCTCGCAATCATTTTACCGGCCGCTGCCTGGGCAGGAACGCCGATAAACTGGATCAGACCTTCCATCCAGTGATAGTAGGTATTAGAGTCTTCCTGCGCACGCTCAAAGGGATCCATGCGCAAATCAAATACCAGTGGAATACGAAGTTTTACAAACGGTTCCATCCATACCCTGAACTGATGCGCCTGCTGCTCCATAAACACCAGCTTCCAGCGTTCCATCCGCATCGCAGTCAACTGACCATCATCATTCCAGTAGAAAAACTCTTTGCGCGGCCAGTCCCCACCTTTTCCGGTGAGCATGGGCAAGAGGTTATAGCCATCCAGATGAACTTTGTAGGTACGATCACCAATAGTGTGACCCTTGAGGAGTTTATTGGTAATGTCGGCATCACCAACGGCAGCCATTAGTGTCGGAATCCAGTCTGTATGCGAAGTAATGTCGTTATAGACTGTATCGGCTGCAATTTTTCCCGGCCAGCGGATCACAAACGGAACCCGGTAACCGCCTTCCCAGTTGGTGTTTTTCTCACCGCGGAATGGTGCAATAGCGCCATCAGGCCACATATTCAGATGCGGGCCGTTATCGGTGGTATAAATCACGATAGTGTTATCTGTGATCCCCAATTCATCCAGTTTACCCAGCAACTGGCCTACATGACTATCATGTTGGAGCATGCCATCTGCATAAAAGTTCAGACCGGACTCACCCGCCCATTCTTTGGGCACATGGGTGAAATAATGCATGCGCGTGGAATTAAACCAGGTAAACCAGGGTTTGCCAGCCTTGTTTTGCCGTTCTATGAAATCAAGTGCAGCGGCGAGGAATTCTTCATCCACTGTTTCCATGCGTTTTTTGGTTAACGGGCCTGTATCCTCGATCTTGCCATCGGCACTGGAACGGATTACCCCGCGTGGTCCAAACTTTTTCTTGAATGCAGGGTCTTTAGGGTAGTTGGGATGTTCTGGTGCCTCTTCTGCATTGAGGTGGTACAGGTTGCCTAAAAACTCGTCAAAACCATGACTGGTTGGTAGGAATTCATCGCGGTCACCCAGGTGGTTCTTGCCAAATTGACCGGTGGCATAACCCAGCGGTTTTAATAATTCTGCTAGCGTAGGATCTTCGGGCTGAATACCCAGTTTAGCTCCCGGCACACCTACTTTCGTGAGACCGGTGCGGACCGGCATCTGTCCGGTGATAAAAGCCGAGCGCCCTGCGGTACAGGATTGCTCTGCATAGTAATCAGTAAACCGTGCACCCTCTTTCGCTAAACGGTCAATATTGGGCGTTCTATACCCCATCATGCCATCATTGTTGTAGCTGACATTCCAAAAGCCGATATCATCCCCGAAGATGACAAGGATGTTTGGCTTGCCTGTTTTAGCTTGTACCCCACTAATAGATAACAACAGCACCGCAAGTACAGCAGTTAAAAATTTGATTGAACAATTTGTATATGAATTCACTGAACACTCCATTTGAATATTTTGTTCGTACTAGTCCATATTGGATAAATAATACAAAGCAAATATAACAGCTAGCCGGATTAAATACTGTCAAGGGACTGACAACTCGGTTGGGAAAATTATAAAACTCACCAAACTAATGCCGGTATGACCACTCCACAGATAGACGCCGTCCCATACCAGGAAAATAACGATAATTTCCAAAGGCAAAGTCAGCGCGGTCCGCGTAACGCTTATCAAAAACATTACTCAGGCGTAATGACAAAGTGTGTGCCCCCTGATTCAGCTTTATCCATCCACGCAGGTTGAATAAACTATGCCCGGGGTATTTATGCGCATTTGCCGCATCCAGGTAATAATCACCCTGATAGACCCATTCGGCCTCTAGCTGTTGATTGTTTCCTGGCGCCCAGTTCATACGCACTGCACCTAGCCTTGGGGGTGCGGTATCAGTTTCATTACCCTTCAATATAATGCCCGCAGAACCCAGGTCGCGGTTAAAACCGTATTCATGCTGTGCCCATGAAAGATTACTGCTGAGAGCCAGGTAATCTGTTGCCTGCCACTGCAACTGTGCTTCGATACCACTATGCCGACTTTTACCATCGCTTACATTAAAACCGTTGGCATCACGGAAAATAAAATTTTGCTTACGCATGGCATATGCAGTCAGTTCATAACTGAGCTTCTCGGAAAAACCATTGATACCGATCTCGATAGAGTCCAGGGTCACTGAGTCCAGGTCGGCGACAGCCTGGCCTTTTTGCAGCCGATATAACTCGGTGGCCTGTGGTGCCCGATAGCCCCTGGCAAGGCGCATAAATAATGTTTGTTGTGCAGTTAACTGATAGCTTAGCCCGAACTCCGGAGATAAATTAGTGAAGCTGTCATCACGATCTGCCGGCCGGGTGTACAGGCAACCACCAAAACCGCATTCAGTACCATCATCACGAGTATTGCCATTCAGCATATGGTTGTCATAATCGTAAGTTAAATATTCTGCCCGCAGACCTGCGGTCAACTCCAGCTCAGGAGTAAATTCACGCTGCCATTGTAACCAGGCTGCAAGCATGCGTGCCTGCACTGCATAGTTGTAATGAAAACCCTGTGGGCGGGTTTCGTTGAGGAATGCTGAACCACTTTCAAGGATATTTTCCTGGAACTCTGTCAGCGAACCCTCTGCCCATTCCAGTTCAAAACCCGCCGTCAGAGAGTTCATATTTGACCAACTTCCCAAAAAACCGAAGGAATCCTGAGCATTTTCTTCCAATGGAGTGCCCGGCAGGAAGTGTTGTAAAAAATCCATTCGGCTGCTGCGAGCATAAGGAATAAGTTCGAAATCATCACCATTTTCAGCTCGCCAGTTCCAGCGACTGGATAAGCGTGCTGCCCAGGCTTTGCGAAAAGCATCAGGATTCAGGTTTTGTGTACGTAATTGAGGGTCTTTGTATGAATCTTTTCCAAGGATGAAACCAGCAGTATCCTGATCAAGGTTTGCATAGGCAAAGGACGTTCGCCCGCGAACATCAGCCACACTGTGGGTGGCCTGGAAATTAAATAAACCATGCTGGTATTGCTCATCATCCCTGAAGCTGCCTGCATCCGTGAGGCTTGCCTGCAAGGCGGTGCTGGCTCCGGCCAGGGATAACTGCCCTCGATAAAACTGATCTGTACCCAGTTCGGCTGAGAATTCTGAAAAGGGCTTATCCGAATCGGTAGATAAAGGGCCTGGTGTAAATACACTAATGGCACCGTGGAGGGCGTTTGAACCGTAAGTTACTGTACCCGGACCACGTAAAACATCAACCCGGTCCGCCTGGGATAGATTAACTTCGAACAGCTGGTTAACATTACAAAAACCAGAGGGTCGCGTTGGCACCTGGTCTTCCAGCACCATATAGGCGCCACATGCTCCTGCACCGGTTAAAACTGGTGATCGAATTGCAGTAAGGTGCTCCTGACCGGAACCCCTGCTTATCCATGCACCTGGAACCCGGTCAAATATCTCATTTGGGTGGGAAGGCAACTCAAGCTGCAAGGCAGCCGTATTAATCACAGTTAAACTGCTTTTGGTCGCCGCATTAATTATAGTTCGTTGTGAACGCACTTCGATTTTTGGGAGCTTAATTAAGTCACTGTTATCTGCTAATGAATCCAGATGATCATCAACTGCAGCATGATTGACTTGAAGTAGGCCAATAAAAATTAATACATTCAACATCTGCAAATAATATCAGCTTTGATTTGCCAGAGGAGTATATTTCGAATTTAAAACCAGCTGAAGTTGCATCCGCCTCAAGAGCAAATAAACTGACAATAATCAGAACGCCCAATATGTTAAAGCAAGGGCGGCAAACATCAGTTAAAATTAGCATTATATTCGTCAGATCAACATCTGATACCTCAATTTTAGATTAAATTATGCAGGACCATAAATGAGGATTGCCTACCGCCAGCATTGTCAGTCTGTATTGCTGAGAAGCCAATGGTTTGCTGGATTGCCGGAGGCATTACAGAACATGATTCTCGAGCTCTCCATGTTGCGGCTGGTGGAAGAAGGCCATGTTTTGATTGCTGAGGACAGCTTACCAACCAGCTTTTTCCTACTACTTGAAGGGCAGGTTGCAATAACACGGAGGATTGGTTCCCAGAATGAGTTTTTTTACCACCTTGGAGGACCCGGATTTTGTTTTGGTGAAATCGGCCTGTTAAACGGCAAAGAAACCGTAATCACCGCAACCGCCCGAACCCCAGTAAGAACCCTGATTCTTCCGCTCACAAACTTCCGTTCTATTATTGAGTCCAACCCAGAGTATTACGAGCACTTTTCACGTTTGATGGAAATGCGATATGCAATACTAATGCGTAATCTTGCGCAATCAAGGGGCTTGTCCCTTGAAGAATATCTACGGGTCCGACTGGCTGACATCTCAGACATGATCCATGCCGAAGGCGGGGAAAATGAAACCGTTGAACTTGCCCTGACCCAGTATGACCTTGCACAGATGATTGGTGCTTCACGGCAAACCGTTAATGCAATATTGCACAAGTTGGTAAAAGACGAACTGGTAGAACTCTCCTTTCGTAAAATCCGCATCCTCGACCCAGACCGCCTTCGCAGTGATCGCAGGAAAGCCATTTAACAGTCATCCCCGGCTAATCCTGCATCAAAACGGGATCTAATTGTAAATTACCTGACAGCTGTATATCTCACATATAGTAGGATATGGATTCAGTTTTCAATGATAAGGTCAGCATATAGTTTGCAACACATTATTTCTTGCAGACAATCAGGCTGGCCTGGCGGGGAACCCAAATGACAAGATCAAAACTATTAACTTATTTTGTCCTCACTATGCTGGCAAATATTATTCCAGGTACTTTAGTTGCAGGGGAAACACCCTACTCTCCCTTTGTGAATGATCATTATCCAAACCAGGTTTATTTTGGTGATACCCATTTGCATACTTCCTACTCGACCGATGCCGGGATGATTAACAATACCCTGGGGCCGGAAGATGCCTACCGCTTTGCCCGTGGTGAAACTGTAAGCTCCAGCACAGGACTTAAAGCCCGCTTGCAACGTCCGTTGGATTTCCTGGTGATTGCTGACCACGCTGAGAGCCTGGGCCTGGCGCCGATGATAGCCGAGTCCAATGAACGTCTATTGCAAACCAATATCGGCAAACAACTCTATGACCTTGTCAAAGCGGGAAAGAACCTGCAGGCATACGGACTCTGGTCAAAAACCAGGGAAGCGAGCGGTGACCCGATAGCCGGGTTGCAAGATGTGGTTAAAAGTTTCTGGGAACGACAAACTCGTTTTGCTGAAGAATATAACGCACCGGGTAAGTTTACGGCACTCATCGGCTTTGAATGGACATCGATGCCCCAGGGCGACAACCTTCATCGGGTAGTCATTTTCCGCGACAGCAAAGCAGAGGCTGACCAGCAACTCCCGATCACTTTGTATGACACCATCGATCCGGAAAAACTCTGGTTATGGATGGCAGAATATGAGCACCGTACTGGTGGAAAAATACTCGCTATTCCACATAATGGAAACCTTTCCAATGGCCTGATGTTCGATTCATTAACATTGGCTGGAAAAACCCTCGATAGAAGTTATGCCCAGCAGCGCAGTCGCTGGGAACCACTGTATGAAGTCACCCAAATCAAAGGTGACGGCGAAGCCCATCCCCTGCTCTCACCCACCGATGAGTTTGCTGACTTTGAAACCTGGGACAACGGTAGCTTCGGATCGCAGGCGAAGACTGCTGATATGTTGCCACGAGAATATGCGCGTGAAGCACTTAAACGAGGGCTTGTACTGGAACAGAAACTGGGTACTAATCCATTTAAATTCGGCATGCTTGGCTCTAGCGACTCCCACACATCACTGGCAACCACCACTGAAGACAACTACTTTGGCAAAGTTTCCCTGTTGGAACCCGGGGTACGGGCTGACAAGTTACTACTTCCTATAACCGGCAGGACAGGTCAAAGCGAAGTTCAAAACCTCGCCTGGCAAACCAGCGCAGCAGGCCTTGCCGCCGTCTGGGCCAGGGAAAACACCCGTGAAGCATTATGGGATGCAATGGCACGCAAAGAAGTTTACGCAACCACCGGCACACGCATCAGCTTGCGCCTGTTTGCGGGTTCCTCCTTTAAACCAGCCGACCTGCATCGACCGGACTTTTCCAGGTACGGCTATGCCCACGGTGTACCCATGGGACAAGATTTAAAGATCAGGGAAAGTACTACACCGACCTTCCTGGTCAGGGCAATGCGCGATCCGGATGGTGCCAACCTGGATCGCATCCAGATTGTTAAAGGCTGGCTGGATACAGATGGCAATGCAAAAGAACGCATCTTTGATATTGCTGTATCCGGTAACCGCGAGATAGACACAGATGGTCGTTGCAGGACCCCGGTTGGAAGCAGTGTTGATACTTCAAAACCCACATACAGGAATTCCATTGGCGCAGCTGAGTTGCAGGCCTTCTGGCAAGATCCGGATTTTATGCCTGCCCAGCGGGCATTCTATTATGTGCGTGTGCTGGAAATCCCAACCCCGCGCTGGACCCTGTATGATGCCCAAAAACTTGGTACGGTTATTCCCGCCGGTGCCCCTGCAACAATCCAGGAGCGTGCTTACTCATCCCCAGTGTGGTATTCACCTTAGGGATATGACCCGAGCATAAAACGAAGCTGTACCAATACACCAGTTTGTCAGATATGCCAATCTTCTTTAATCATATCTGCACCCTTCTCACCTATCATCACTGTCGGTGCCATGGTGTTGCCACCACAGATCTTCGGCATAATAGAACTATCCACGATCCGAATACCCTCAAGCCCGTGCACTTTCAAGCGCTCATTCACTACACTATCGGTCGCATCCGGGCCCATTTTGCAGGAACCAACGGGGTGGTAATTGGTACCCCCGGTGTTACGACAAAACTCTGACCAGTCTTCATCGGTCTTACAATGATCGGTTATCAGGTCTTGTTTGATCAACTTCTTGAAAGTCGGAGTTTCAAACACTTTCGCAATACGTTTTGTGCCAGCAACTAAGGTAGCTAAATCATCCGGGTGTTCGAAGTAAGCAAAGTCAATCAGTGGATCATCCTGATAATTAGCAGAAGCCAATTTCACGCTGCCACGGCTTTTAGGGTGCAGGATCATTACATGGCAAGACATACCATGTTTCCAGTAGATATCCCGACCATGATCCATGGCCAGAGCGATAACAAACTCATACTGGATCTCTGATTTTGGTGATTCCGGTGTCAGCCGTAAAAACCCGGTAAGTTCTGCAAAATTCGTAGTCAGCATGCCTCGGCGTTGCTTGCGCCAGCGCCATAATGCCTTGAGCATGGAGAAACCGCCTGTCGGTGAAACACCCAGTAAATTGGGGTCTGCAGGGATGTGGTATCCCAGCACGATATCGATATGGTCGTGCAGGTGTTTCCCTACTGCGGGTAACTCATGCACCAGCGGAATGCCTAATGGCAGTAACTGTTTGGGATCACCTATACCTGAGAGCAGCAGGAGTTTCGCGGAGAGGATTCCACCAGCAGCAATAATGACTTCTTTGCGTGCACGAATTGTACGCTTCTGCCCATTATTGATGACCTCGACTGCCACCGCTTTGTTACCTTCAAAGATAATCCGGGTACATTCTGTATCACAGTACACCTTCAGGTTATCACGTGAATCCAGATAAGGCAGGATATAAGCCTTACCCGTATGATGCCGTTCCCCGTTTTTCATCATCACCTGAACGCTGTTGTAGCCTTCCTGGCTGGCACCGTTAAAATCCGGATTGAATGGCAAGCCGGATTCTTTGCAAGCCTGTTTGACTATGTCGTGATAAGGATTGTCTGTGCGCAGCTCCTCCACCCACAAGGGCCCCTCATTACCGTGGAATTCATTATGATGGCTCTGATTGTTTTCAGCTTTTTTAAAATACGGTAAAACCTCTTTATAGCTCCAGCCGGGATTGCCCATAGTGGCCCAGTCATCATAGTCGCTGCGATGACCACGCATATACATCAGGGTGTTTATTGAAGAACCACCCCCAAGACCACGGCCGAGGATATGGTAGTCTTTCCGATTGTTCAGGCCGGGATCAGTTACTGTATCGAAGCCCCAGTTATTCGAACTTTTTTTGGGCCCCAGGATTATTGGCGTAGCAGCAGTATTGATATCCAGGAAGCCTCTCCGGTCCGGCCCTGCTTCTATCAAAACAGCGCTAACTGCAGGATTTTCGGTTAACCGGGATGCAGTAACACAGCCACCCGGTCCACCGCCCACAACTACAAAATCAAACTCTTCCATTATGTATCCTTAAATAATTCAGCCCTGAGACTATTCAGTAATCGACTAAATTCATTCATCAACCCGATAAGCAAGCAGCACATTACCCGGCAATTGCCCAAACATGCTGTAACCCGAAAGCACATACAACCAACCATCAGCTACCACCTGCCCAGCGACATCGATAGAACCTCCATGCCCCTCGACACCATTGACAGTATCGAAAGGAATAGCGGTATTTATTTGCCATAGTATTTCGCCGCTGCCCGTATGGAACGCACGAACTTTACCATCAAGACCCGCGCTGAATACCAGGTCTGGGGTTGTAGTCACTGCTGATGACAAGCCGTAGAAATAGGAACATTTATACTGCTCACCCAGGTCCTGTTTAACAGTGCTACGGGTGTTTTCCAGGCCAATAAGGGGTTTGTGGCTGTAATCGTATTCACAACCACGCTCGACTGGCTGGTTCCAGAGGATATCGCCACTGTGAATATCCATTGCGGTTAAACCGGGGCGTGGTGTATATCCGGGGGTATCCCTTTCAGGGTCTGAGATTGCCACATACAGGCTTTCTCCCGACAGCGACATACCCCAGTGAACCCCGCCGTTTGAAGTGCCCTGGCTGATGCGGTTACGCCACAGCACTTCACCCGCGGTTCCCTGCGGGTCCGGATTAAGGGCAAAAACCTCACCGGACTTCTGCCCTGCAAGTAATACCTGACTGCCATCTTCAAGCGCTGCAATAATAACTGAAGCGCCGAAATCAAAATCGTCTCCGGCATTTTTCGGGCAATTAGGCCCATCGGATAGACAGGCTCCATTCCAGGCATCACCCTTGATTGCCTGGAATTTCCAGATAAGTTCGCCACTCTGCATATCAAGGGCAATAATTGCATCACTGGTATCTGTTGCCGGCTGGGAGAAATTTTGACCGGTACCTATATAGATGCGTCCGCGTTTGGCATCGATAGCCGGGGTAGTCCAGCTTGAGGCACCGGATGGTCCATAGTATTCCCTGCCATCCTCATCGGTTTTTTGCAGTACGGCATCCGCAGTCGTGTGCCAGCTCCAAAGTTCTTCACCAGTTTTAGCATCCAGTGATGTCAACGCGCCATGGGATGTACAGCAAGTCAGTCCGGGACTTCCGGCGGCTGCAACTTCATAGGATGAAAGAGGAACAAATAGACGCCCATCGTGGTAGCTGATTGACCCGGTCACTACAGAGTAATCAGAAATAGCAACCCGCTGCTGCCAGACGATTTCAAAACTCTCAGGGTCAACTGCAAAAACCGTCGCCAGTGAATTGGCAAAAACCAGTAACTGACGACCATCATTCAACTCTACCAGGGTAATAGCTGATCGCAGGCCTGCAAGGATATCAACATGCCTGCGTACACAGCCGCTAAACCGATCCAGTGCAAACAGCTTTCCGGCTTTATCGCCAATATAGATGGTGTCACCAATAATCACCGGTTGTGAGCGCATATCAGTGACTAACGGGAAAGCAAAACTCCAGGCAAGTTCCAGGCTGGTAACATTGACGGAATGAATACCTGCCTTCTCGGCATCTACAAAGCGACGGTTTTCAGCCCCCTGGCCCCAGTTGCTCGCCAATACCCGGCGATCCGGTCCAGCAGGCTCTGAACACATCGCCTGATCAATCCACAGGTACTGGTCTTTAGTGTCACCCGCCAGGTAAAAGGCAATCAGGCCACGTTTGTTTTTACTCAGGTGCGCTGCCATCGGCTGCATCTTGCCGAACTCCATGGCAATCATCAGGCTTTCTTTGGAAAGTCCTGACAGGGCCTCCCGTGTTGGTGCTTTGATCGCGGGATCGTCATGGCATTGGGCACAGTTATTATCAAACAAGTATTCACCAATCGTTGCTAGCGGCAACCGATCGGCATGCTTGAGGGCCAGTGCCTCAAGGTTTTTGCTCAGCCAGGCGCGTACGGGCAAACGCTCCGTTGTGATGACAAAACCAAACAGTAATATTACTAACAGGATGCGGATTGTTTTTTTCAAGATATTAATACCCTGGAACCGGTCATTTTATTGGGGTAATGCAAAAGCATACAGATAATCACCATAACCACGTTTAAACATATAGTGCCCGCCTGAGTTAATAACCACATACTGGCGTCCTTTATAGCTATAAGTCATTGGTGTAGCCGTTGCATCCACGGGTAACTGATAGCGCCAGAGTTGTTCACCCGTGGCTGTGTCAAATGCACGGAATTGTCGATCCATGGTGGCACCGATAAAAAACAGCCCGCCTGCTGTAGCGATACCTCCACCCAGGTTGGGTGTTCCCCAGTTCACCTGGAATGGCAATTTCAGCGGCCCCATTTCATGGATTGAGCCTAGTGCAACTTCCCAGTCAATCTTGCCGTTGATAAGGTCGACCGAAACCAGCTTACCCCAGGGAGGCGGGTTGCAGGGAATACCAAAAGGTGACTGCAACGCCCCAATATCCACAGTGTACGGGGTCCCCTGCATGGTCACCTGCATACGTTTTCCAGCACCTGGGTGATCAACTTTAGTATCATTACCGGCAGGACTTTCCGGGGTTCGAATCAGTTTGCCGGTGAATGCCAGGTTATTAATATTGACCAGTAATTTACCGCTGTTACCAAGCAGTGCACCACCACCCCAGTTCGCCCCGCCCAGGCTGCCCGGGTACATCAGCGTCAGGGTTTCACTCAATGGTGTAAACAAGCCCAGGTTGTGCAGTTTGGAAATCTGATCAGCACAGGCCATTTTCTCAAAAGAGGCAATACCCCAGGCCTGGTCAGGCATCAGGAAGGCATCAATCAATGGCGGTGGTGCAATTGGCCAGGGTTGGCTTGCAGATGGCTTTTCTCCTGGAATCAGCGAAGGCGGTGCCGGTCGCTCAGTAATTTCCCAGAGTGGTTCTCCGGTTAATCGGTTAAATACAAAAATCAGGCTTTGTTTGGTCAACAGTGCCAGTGCAGGAATACGTTTCCCGTCCTTGTTCCACTCAAACAATATAGGCTGTGCTGGTGAGTCGTAGTCCCAGAGGTCGTGGCGGACATGCTGGAAATACCAGCGCACAGCACCGGAATTCAAATCAAGGGCTACTATGGAGTTGGCATAAAGGTTGTTGCCCGGGCGCGCCTTACCGTAATAATCAGGGGATGGTGCGCTGGTAGGCAGGTAAATGAGTTTATTTTCTTCATCAACTGACATCTGCGACCAGACATTGGCGCTGCCGCTGTCTTTATTACCCAAAAGCGGGTCAAATTCCCATAAAAGCTTGCCATCCAGGCTACTGAATGCTTTAACCGTACCGCGCGGGGATTTGCTTTTTACAAAATCCACAATGGTAGAACCAAGCACTATAACCCCGTTTGCAACCACTGGGGCAGCCGAACTGCTGACTACCCCGGTTTTATAAGCTGCTGAAGGCTCAAGTTTAACTTCGCCATTAATACCGAAACCTTTACAAGCCTTACCATCAAGCGCATCTAGCGCTATTAGCCTGCGGTCCTGGGTAGCACTGAATATCCGATAACGGCAAGCGCTACCAACTGCAACACTCTTTTCTTCCGCATAGCTGATACCGCGACAGCGCAAGGAGCGATCTCCGCTGCGATCGATCTGCGGGTCAGCGCTCCAGCGTTGTTTTCCCGTTGCCGGGTCAAGGGCAATTACCCGATTAAACGGGGTGCAATATACCAACGACTCACCCGCTTCCCGGGGTAGCAGGATGGGGGTGGTCTGTCCGGATGTGTTGACCATGGCTTCGGCATAGGTTTCAACATCCCCGCTACGGGACATCCACGCCACCTCCAGGTCAGTGACATTATCCGTATTAATTTGTCGATTTGCTGAATAATGCCTACCACCCTGGTCACCACCGTAATAGATCCAACCATCCTCAGCCGCGGCAACGGTTAGCGGATTAAGAATAAGCGCCATTCCCAATGCTAATGCCAGGCAGCCTGGTTTCATTGAGCATCCAGTTGCGGCTCAAAAATGGTCCCTGTCACTTCTTCTTGCTGGTCCTCAACTGGCATTATCCGTAACAGGGTGGGAATACCGCCCTCCGATTGCCAGGTTGGGAAGTGTGAATTGGTCACATAGACTGCCCCGCTCTGTTCATCAATTTCAACATCACGTCCGAAGAAACGCTGTTTTGGCAAGGGATAGACTTTCCATTTTTCAGTGGCAATATCGAATGCCAGCAAAGTGTCAGACTGGTTACCGTTCACCCAGACAACATTTTTCTGTTTGTCTACATTCAACGAATAAGGAACCTCGTTAACTACCGGCAATTCATACTTGCTGTATTGAGCCGTTTTGGGGTCATACTTGACCAGCAGAGAGTCCTGGAAAGCTACAATCCAGATATTCCCATCAGCATCTGCCCGCAAGCGCCGGGGACCACCGAAAGGGAAATCAAGCATAGTGATTTCGTCAGTGTCAGGGTTGATCATGGCGAGGTCATTGGCATACAGCCGTGCTACCCAGATATTGCCATCCGGGGCCACATCAATTCCATAGGGCATGGGCAGTCCCATACCATCACGATCCGGTGCCGGAGTTGGCCGGTTCTCGGGGTCCATCCAGAAGATTAGCGGCAAGGCCTTGATTGTCACCCATTCCTTAATCCCGCGAGTAGGCAAATCGTAAAGTTTGAATTCCTTTTTCTGACGATCAAACATGGCCACCTGGGATGACAGCGCCAGGGTAAACCAGACCCGGTCTTTATCATCGATACGAATCGTATGCGGATAAAAGCCTTCCGGCATTTCATGCACAGTGAATTCTCGACTGCGCGGGTTAAACTCCAGCAAGGCCTGCTGCAACGACGGGGTAATGAAAATATTCCCGTCTTTTTTTGAATAGGCAAAGGAATGCACGCCCAGGTAGTTATCCATTTTCGGGAAGGTGGTAAAGCGATTACCGAGGATACCGCCAAGTTTGGCATCGGTATTATGCGGCACTTTAAACACCGTATAATCACCATTTTCAGGATTCAATGCGTAGATTCTATCCTGGAGATTGTCACCAATATATATATTGCCATCGGGGTGAATCAGGAAGTCGTGCATCTGTGAAAAACTGTCACCGATTTGCCATTCTGTCATTTCAATTTCAGACAGGTGCCCTTCCCAGGCAAGTGGAGTCGGCACTTGTTCCGGATTTTCACGTAGGTGCCGATACTCTTTGCGCAGCAACTCAGCAACTTTCTTATGATCACCATCCGGCAGGCGCGAACCATAGCTGTTCATGCGTTCAATAATACTGATCCATTGTTCCTCTGTTCGCTCTCCGCGCATAAACGGTGAAGCCTGTTGATGGCAAAATACACAATTAAGCTGAAAGGTTTTCTTCAGCTCCGCATCCCCGCCAAAATCCATTTTTGACAGCCAGACATTAGAAGGAAAACTGGCAATATGCTGCTCTGCAGTCATTTTTCTTAAAACTACATTACCATCGGTTTTAGTTAACTGGATATCCACATACCCAGGGGCACGCAGCCGATACCTGTAGGCTTTGCCGGCATCCTTAAAGACAACCTGACCCTGTGCATTACTGAAGCGTGTCACTTCAGCTGCTGTTGTGTTGGTCACACCATTTGGTGCATAACCTCCATCAGCCAAATTGGTGGCGGGTTGTTTCAACACAATGCGGCTGACCATTACCAGGGCTAATGGCTGGCCGGCTTCGTTGGTAACTGTAAATGTAAGTGAGTGAGCAGGATTAATCGCAACAAATAGCAAGCCGATGGCAATCAATAATTTTGTAAGATTATTCATTACTAACCTTTTGGTTTTCCATTTTCTTCAGCAATTCATGCCCCCGACTGATCAGGTAAGCGTGGATATCATCCGCATCTTCGTTGCTGAGAATACCTGAAAATGAAACCATCCCATTACTACTGTACAAGCCACCCATTACAATCGGTTTAAACAGCTGATGGGCTTTGGCATCCATATAACGCAGGTCCGGCAGGGAACTGATCGCTGCAATAGCACCTTCACCATGACAGATAAAACAGCGTTTATGATAAATATCATCCCCGCGCTGGATAGTTTCTACACCTGCTGTCAACTCAGGGGGTTCAGGAATTCCGCGATCAAAGGGAACAGGCTCCGGCAGGCTACCATCAGCACCCAGCTCAAATACCAGCAGGCGGCTGCGGTTGACGCTGCCTTTTGCGCGACTGGCGAGCTCACCAAAGGCGACCATCGCCCCGCCCCAGCCGGCAACCACAGCAACATACTGTTTATCACCCACTGTATAGGTAATCGGGGCGGCTACAATCCCGGTCTGCGCATCAAAACGCCATAAATCCTCACCGCTAGTAGCTCGATAGGCAACAAACTCACCATCCGCATTACCCTGGAAAAGCAAATTTCCTGCCGTGGACAGCATACCGCCGTTCCATAAAGTAGTATGCGGTACATTCCAGACTTCTTTTTGGGCCACCGGGTCCCAGGCGGTTATAAAACCGGTAAATTGACTGAATACGCCGGCACGTTCTGCAGGATCATCCGGTAAGGTTGCCTTGCTCCAGTCGATGCCGGTATTGAAAAAGTTCTTTATGTAAGAATAGTCTGGGTTATTGGCATACACGGCGAGGCTCTTATGTGCAGGAATATAAACCAGACCCGTGTCCGGGCTGTAACTCATGGGATGCCAGTTGTGTCCACCCTGCGAGCTCGGATAAACAATCGCTGGCTCACCAGCATCATAACGGGCGCCGGGTGCTTCAACCGGACGCCCGGTTTCCATATCAACGTGGCTGGCCCAGGTGGCCATGGCATATTTTTTTGCTGAGATCAGCTCACCAGTTGCCCGATCAAGTACGTAGAAAAAGCCGTTTTTTGGTGCCTGCATCAGCACTTTTCGAACGGCTCCGTCTATTTCAATATCAGCCAGGATCATATGCTGGGTCGCGGTGTAGTCCCAGGTTTCACCCGGAGTCGTCTGGTAATGCCAGACATATTCACCGGTATCGACCTTCAGCGCCACAATCGATGAAAGAAACAGGTTATCACCACCGCCGGGGCTGCGGATTTGGCGGTTCCAGGGTGCACCGTTACCTACCCCAATATACAACAACCCCAGCTCCGGATCATAGGCCATCGAGTCCCACACGGTACCGCCACCACCCATCTTCCACCATTCCCCGGTCCAGGTAGCTGCTGCCTTTTCCAGAACAGGGTTTTCAAATGGTTTTGAAGGATCACCGGGTACCGTATAAAAGCGCCAGTCCAGCTTGCCGGTTTCGGCATCATAAGCTGAGACAAAGCCGCGAACATCCAGCTCAGCCCCACCGTTACCGATGATAACCTTGCCATTGATGATCCGGGGTGCACCGGTAATTGAGTAGGCCTCAGCTTCCGGTGTTGTTTGCACGCTCCATTTAATACTGCCGTCTTTGGCATCCAGGGCCACCAGCCGGCCATCCAGGGTACCTACATATATTTTCCCATTCCAGGCCGCAACGCCACGATTGACTGCATCACAGCAAAGCTGGATAAGCTTTGATTTTGGTACCTCCGGATTATAGCTCCAGAGCTCTTTTCCGCTGAGCGCATCAAAGGCAAAAACCATACTCCATGAAGTACTTACATACATCACTCCGTCAATAACCAGTGGCGTGGCTTCCATACCCCGGTTTGTTGGAAAATCAAATGACCAGCTAAGGCCAAGCTGGGCAACATTTTTTTCAGTAATGTGATCCAGTGGACTATAACGCTGCTCATCATAGGTTCGACCATGGCTTAGCCAGTTACCCGGCTCAGTATCAGCATGAATGATCCTGGCAGCGTCAACTGCAGCGGTGCCGGCAACAGCAAGCTCAGCGCTAACCTGGTTGCCGTTATCCCCTCCCGCATCAACCCCCGGATTGTTATCGGATCCTCCACAGGCCAGTAATAAGGTAGAACTTAACAATGCACTCACTAAATAGTATTTTTTCATAAGATTTTTCATAAGAATCAGGTCCCGGTCTTGTGTTGTATTTAGCCTGTACTGTCCAGAGCTGCATTTATTGCTGCCTGGCCATTAATTGTAGAGTATTTATTTTCACCAGCCTGTCAATTCTTCGACATAAACAGCACCTGCATGAATCTATACTATACTGAGTACGATTACCTGCAAAGAAGCGTACACTTTTAGTTCACATAGGATTCTGTTATGAGCGCGGAAATACAAACTCCCGAGAATAGTTATACTGATTCAATTAAAACTGAACTGACTGCTTGCTTACAAAGGCAAAGATCAGCCTACTTACAGGATCCAGTGCCTGATTTTAACCAGCGCAAAAAGGACCTGCTGACCATTAAAAAAATGCTCAGTGAAAATAAGGAAGCCATGCTGGATGCTGTCAGCAAAGACTATGGCAACCGCTCACGGCATGAAAGCATGTTTGCTGAAATGCTGGTATGCCTCGATGGCATCAACTTCGTTATCAATAATTTAAAGCGCTGGATGAAGGTGCAGAAGCGCGATATCGATATCACCATGTATCCCGGTGCAAAAAACCGGGTGATTCCACAACCTCTGGGTATTGTCGGCGTTATCGTACCCTGGAATTTCCCGATCCAGCTGGCTTTCTCCCCGCTCACCTATATTTTTGCAGCGGGTAATCGGGCAATGATTAAGATGTCAGAGAATTCTATCAACTTAACCCGCTTGTTACTCGAGATTGTGCCAAAGTATTTCCCTCCCGAAAAGCTGGCTATTTTTGAAGAAACCGGGAGTGTCGGTATCCAGTTTTCACAACTGCCCCTCGACCACCTGTTTTTTACCGGCTCCGGAGCTACCGGCAAAGCGGTTATGGCATCGTGTGCGCAAAACCTGGTCCCAGTTACCCTCGAACTGGGTGGTAAATCCCCTGCGGTCATCGCAGCTGACTATCCGATGCAAAAAGCCATTGAGCGGATAATGTTCGCCAAGACTTTTAACGCCGGGCAGGTATGTGTGAATGTAGATTATATTTTTGTACCTGAAGATCGAATTGATGAGTTTGTCAGTGAAGCAAAAGCCTGGATATCAGCGCACTGTCCGGATATCAACAGCCCGGACTATACTTCAATCATCGACCAACGCTCTTTTGAACGCCTACAGGCAGCCCTGGATGATGCAAGACAGCTGGGGGCGGAAGTCATCAACCTTTCAGAAGGCCAGGAATCTGCAGCCGGAATGCGTAAATTGGGCTTGCACCTGATTTTAAATCCCACTGAAAACATGGTGGTGCTGCGGCGTGAAATTTTTGGCCCGGTCATGCCAATCCTCACATATAAAGATCCGCAGGAAGTTCTCGACTATATTAACTCCCGTGATCGCCCCCTGGCATTCTATCCGTTTACGACAGATAAACAACTGCAGTCTTTCTACCTGGATCGGGTTATGTCAGGCGGCGCCTGTGTTAATGATGCGCTGCTACATCCAGGCCAGCACGATTTGCCGTTTGGTGGAGTCGGTGCCAGCGGTATGGGGCACTACCATGGCCACGAAGGATTTTCGACCTTCTCAAAACTGCGGCCGGTATTCTACCAGGCGGGTTTTAGCACCATGAAATTCCTCGCTCCACCGTATGGAAAACTGGCTACTAAAGCAGTCGACATCATGTTTAAAATGAAATCATAAATATAACGTTTTACATAAGGACGAGATTAAACAATGAACGGTGCTGAAAAACTACTGGAAACCCTGATTAACAACGGTGTAGAAATCTGCTTCGCTAATCCAGGCACATCTGAAATGCAACTGGTCTCCGCCATCGGTGACAGCGACGGCATGCGCCCGGTACTCTGCCTGTTTGAAGGTGTGGTTTCCGGTGCAGCTGACGGTTATGCACGAATGAAGGATAAACCGGCTGCTACCCTTCTACATGTAGGCTCAGGTTTTTCCAACAGCATGGCAAACCAGCACAATGCCAAACGCGCCCATGTTCCCCTGGTCAATATCGTCGGCGATCATGCCACCTACCACCTGCAATATGACTCACCGTTAACTGCCGATGTCCCCGCGCATGCAGCGATCTGCTCTGACTGGGTAAAAGTTTCCGCCTCTGCGGATGATCTTGGTGATGCCGGTGCAGAAGCCATTCAGGCAGCCATGACTGGTGCCGGGAAAATTGCCACCCTGATTGCCCCTGCCAACCACGCCTGGGAAGAAACAACTGAAGCAGCGATTTCTCTACCGTTACCAACAGCTGAGATTGTATCCAGCGATACCATTACTGAAGTTAGCAAGGCCTTATCCAACGGCAAGGCAAGTGCTCTATTTCTTGGCTCACGAGCCCTAAGGGAAGATAGTTTAAATTCCGCAGGCCGTATCGCTGAAAAAACCGGGGTACGGATTATTTGTGAAACTTTCCCCACTCGCCTGCAACGCGGCGCGGGTCGGGTAGCAGTGGAACGCCTGCCCTATTTTGCTGAACAGGCAGAAGAATTCCTCAAAGGTTTTGAACAGTTAATTTTCGTCGGAGCCAAACCGCCAGTTGCCTTTTTTGCCTATCCCGGCAAAAAGAGCTGGTTGATTGATGAAAGCTGCAAGCTGATCACCCTGGCCACAGTAGACCAGGACCAAAAATCTGCACTGGAAGCTGTTGCCGATCAATTAAGCACAACTGCAATTCCGACAACAACTCCACCTTTACCGGAAGAAGTCAGGGTAGCGGCGACACAGGGGCCTGTAGCAACGGGCGACCTGACTCCACTGGCCATGTCGCAAAGCATCAGCACCCTGATGCCGGCAAACGCGATTATTTCAGATGAAGCAGCGACTTGCGGCATGACCCTGTTTCCTGCGACTATGAACGCTCCAGCGCACGACTGGTTAACCCTGACGGGTGGTGCGATTGGCCAGGGCCTGCCCCTGAGCCTGGGTGCCTCACTCGCCTGTCCCGATCGTAAGGTGATCGCCCTGCAAGCTGACGGCAGCGCCATGTACACCGTGCAGGCGCTCTGGTCTATGGCCAGGGAAAATGTCGATGTTACAGTAGTAATACTGAATAATCGCAGCTATGCCATTCTAAATATTGAACTGGCGCGGGTGGGTGCGGGTAAGCCAACGGCAAAGACACTTTCCATGCTCGACCTGTCCCGACCTGATATGAACTGGGTAGAGATATCCACGGGAATGGGGGTGCCTGCAAGCCGTGCAACTAGCGCAGAAGAATTCCACCAGCAGTTTGCCCAGGCCATGGCAACAAAAGGCCCGCACCTGATTGAGGCTATGGTCGTCCAGCAGATGCCCTAGCGAGCCTCATTAAAAAGCCACCGGGGTCACTGCTGACCCCGGTGGCTTTGTTACATCCCTGTAAGTACAGCTTCCTAATTAAAAAAATCTTTAACCCGCTTCTTCAACCAACCGCTATTCTGGTCCGCTTCCAGCTTATCCAGGTATTGACTGACTACGGGAACATACTGACCGTCTTCAGTCAGGATATGCCCGAACAGCCAGTCATGCAGCAACTCAAGCAAGGCTCCTGCTACATCTTCACCAGCCTCAGCGCTTTTCTTGAAGGCATAGATTTTATTTCTAAAAACATCGTGCTTGTGTACATGTTCCGTAAGGATTTTATATCCGGCATCTTCAAGCAGGCTTTCTTCAAAAGCAAAATGAGAAATCGTGTAATCTACCAGTGCTGTAATAATTCCTGTTACATCGCCGCCGTCATCACTTTGATTGAGTTCATGCAACGCGTTAATGTATGTCACGATCCGCTTGTGTTGCCCATCGATAACACTTATGCCGGTATTCAGTTCGTCTTTCCAGTCAAGGTATGCCATAGTCGTCTCAATCCTATCCGAATAGTTTCTTCAGGGA
>JADFVZ010000056.1 GCA_015222805.1 Pseudomonadota bacterium | reverse complement strand
TCGCCTGATAACGCAGCCTGTGAAGGTTTCTTCGGTCGCCTTAAGACTGAGTTTTTCTATCCAAGAGATTGGAGTAAATTTACAGTAGAAGAATTTATGACAGAAATGGACAGCTATATTCGGTGGTATAACCAAAAACGCATTAAACTGTCACTGGGCTCTAGAAGCCCTTCAGAATTTCGATTAAGTTTGGGGTATTTAACATAAATCGGTCCAAGATTATGGCCGCACCCTCAGTGGATCACTTTTAGATGCAATTTAACAAACAACCATTTGTATTAGATATCAATACAAGATTTGATAATACACAAATGAAGAAACAGCTAGTCAGCAAACTAAAACTCAAATATTCACCACCAGGTTTTTAGTCTGTCACGTAGGCAATGGAGGGCCGAGAGTTAACCGTCACCGGTGCCAGGTGAAGATTTAGTTTTTACTCTGACCCTATTTATATTAGTTACACGGCTTCTGAGGAATATTATTAAGATCGGGCTTGTAGTACCTCGCCACGAAGTAGTACGGTTCTCCGACATTGACCGGCATCCAGTACGTGCCATCATCAGGGTCATCTACGCTGAATGTAACTATGATATTCCCGTTGGCATCGGGTAGTGTATTGTATGCGTTAAACAGGTCGTTTTTCCCCGGAATAGTATTCCGCGTGAGCGCACTGTATCGTGTGATCGACCAGAACAGTTCGACACCCTCCGGTTCGTAGGAAAAGGTGAATACCTCGGTTTTGTTGCCACTCAATACCTCATCTTTGCAATTTGTGAAGTAAGGGGCGTAATAAGCATGATGAATAGGGAAACCAAGGTGACCGACCATTGCGGCTGCGCGATATTCTGGATCATTACTGTGAGGTTCGGCACTGTCAATCGGGCCGAACATACCGGTATTGCCGGTCACGCTGAACTTGGGAGCCACTGCGCCAATGTAATCACTAACACGCTGATAGTCATCAGCGCTAAAGTTTGCTGCAGATTCCAGGTATTCAAGATTCTGCTCATACACATCATGCGTATCAAGGGTGAACTGTATTGGATTCTCAACAACCAATTCCGCTTCGCTACCTGCAGCGATGATTTTAATGCTTTGCTGGATTGGAGGAATATTGGGTAAATCCTCAGTATTCCTAGCCTGTATGCGGACAAACAGATGGGGATAGTCACCAGGACTCTCGATCACTGTTGCACCTTCAGGCACTTCCCAGTCCATCCCCTTGCGAACAAATACATATTTACCGACCGGGTGAATCTCTTCATAAATAGTGTAGTGCCCCTGGTCTGCAATCTGAATTGAGAAATAGCGGTCTTTCTCAACTTCAGGTATTTCGACCACCACGGGGCCGAAAGAAAGGTCTATTACTGCCTTCGTATACAAGTGATCCAATGCGGGCGTAACGACAGGATCAGTTCCCTCGGTTGGTAGTTTTGTTGTGTGAAACAGTTTATTGGTGCCACCTGCCTGTTTGGCTGTTGTTTCCAGGTAAACCGCATGATGGTACAGCTTGAAGGCGTATAACTCGGCATCAGTGGGGCGTTCGGAGGTTGATGGTGTGACGACCGGTGCTGCGGGAGGTGGCGTCTCGACCACTGCTTGAGACTCAGATTCAGCCTTCTGTTGGCAGCCCAATGCTGTGGCCAGGAAAGCTACAACTGCTACAAAAATAATCCTTTGCATTTTTGACTCCTTCGTAAGTGTTACTTTAATTAACCTGTTCTATTTTCGGTGGCATCCAGGTGCCATCCAGAATTGCCTTTTTCCCCCAATAAGCGCGGATGTAGAGCGAGAACGTTTCCTTTGGCGCTGGCAGCCAATTTGATTCGTTATCCTTACCGGGAGATTCTGTTCCTGTATAAATAGTAAGTGACCCGTCAGAATTGAATTGGAGCCCCTTATTTTTTGTGCCGAGCGAGTAACGATTCAGATCGTTGGCTTCGAATAGGTGATATTTGTCATACACCGTCAAAGACCAGAACCCATTAACCGGGGGAAGCTGCCCTTTTGGAAAGGTAACCGTGTAGGAATTCTTGCCTTCCAGCTGCATGCCCCTGGCATCATCATCAGTGTAAAAATACTGTGTCTCGTTGGGTCGATTTTCAAACATATTCGACCTGGCTGTGGCAGTACGCGTCAGGTAATCGAAGCCCCACTGGGCATTATTGACTGACCGATTCCAACCATTACCGGCAGGAATGCCATTGTGCTTCCATAGAAAAAGAGGCCCAATAACATCTTTCTCGGTTTCCACTGCAACCTCTATCAGTGCATTCTTAACGGCAGGGTCTTTTTGAGCTGCATCCAGAACCTGACGAATTGATGCATAGAGTGCCTCTTCACCGGGCATGGGTGATACCGCATCCATTACCACGGGGAGTTGGTCAAAAAAGGTCTCGGGAACAACCCACTTATTTTCACCTTCCACCTTGGGAGTAGGAAATGAAGGAGTGCTGCTCCAGTCCTTGATCTTCATTTTGCCATCGAACTCAGACAGGGGGTAAGCGTTGATCTGGTTCAGCAGGGGCTGAACGGTTGCACGATCTTCATCCGTGTCGTCCATAAATATACGAGGCCCGGCAAAAGTAAATTCCGTAGGTGAGCGAACAACGGCTGCAATGCCTTCAGGTACCTCGCCCTTCCAATCAGGCCCGACTAACAGGTAGAAACCCGGTTTAGTTCCATAGGCTTTACCAAACTCACCGAACTGGTCGGTACGTGCATCATAAATTGCATATACCCAGAACCGGTCACCAAAATCAGGTACCTGGATAACAACCGGCTCCACCTCAAGTGTGAAAAATCCAGTACCGTAAACCACATCCTGATTGGGGCATGCAACAAAACCCTGATCTGGTTTCACATAGTCATTCAACATCGAGAGACGTCCACGAGGAGCGACGGGAACAACACCACCCAATTTTCCAGGTTCCGGGGCTTGCGTGATACCTGCACGACGATTGAAACTATTGACCATTGGCCAGCCCCAGACATAAGCCATACGACCAATGGTTTTTACATACTCCTTGTGCATAACAGCACCGACCGCCGGCATTGTTACTTCAGTAGTTGGTACCGGAGACACAACTTGCTCAGCGGCAACCGCTGTGCTTATCAGCAGAAAAAGCCCATACAAATGCAAGTTTTTGACTAAAGCTGTTTTCATGTTAATTCCTTAAATTAGATACAACCTCTTTATATGATTTCCAAATTGCTCCCAAGAACTGTGTTGACACCTTTACTTTGGGTCAACAGTACTATTCTCAGTAGAGATACGACCATAGCATTTAAAAAGCTGCACAATGATGATGTGTATCAACAAAGCTACAGGCGAGTATGCTGATACTGGAAATTACAACTGTGGATATCAAATGGGTGTACGTTGATGAGGAAACTTGATGTTACTCAAAATTATCGGGCTTAATAGGGTTGGAGAATTTAAACTGGAGGAGTCATGTTGTCATCAGAAGTGAAATTCTTAAGACACTGATTGGGCGTAACCACCCTGTATCATTTTATTTAATTGACTTGGAAAAATGATCGATTCCAGCCCCTCCACCAAACAAGTCACCCAACGGCTGTTTTTTATTTGAACCTATCGGGTCGCCCCGTTGCTATGGATTAAGGCGCATGGAAATTAACTTTATATGCCATATAGTCAATCGTAATTACAAAATGTTTAAAGATATCGTACCCAATCAAACCTTTTGCATGCACCCCGCTTTTAATCCGCGTACCGGTTGTTCTTTCACTCCGATGACGACCAATATTTGCTTCCTGATCTGAACCTGGAACGCTGACTGCGACATTATCCAGTTCATACGGTCCAAGAACAAAAGAATCCAGGTTAAAGCTATCAGTGTGTCCAGACTCAATGACTCCCTGGGTGTTCTGCGGAGTAACCAGGGTATCCTCAGTCAGCCAATTATTTTCAAGCGCAAAACTGCGTTTCAATAGTAAACCTCCAGTATTACCTGTATCGAAAATAAGCCAAACTTTTGCACCATTCGCCTCAACCTGAATTGCAGGAAAGACGCTTCCTTTTGCCCGCTTCATCGGTACATTCGCATGCTTTTTCATATTCACGGCTTTTTTATCGAGAAAGCGAATTCGCTTATTTGGATAATCTATTTGCACGATCACACCTTTAAATATGCCCCCGCCCAGCAGAAGATCTGGGCCACTAAACACATTTGAGGCCACGTTATCGAGTTCGAATTGAGAACCAAATAACTTAACGGGAATATTGTTGTAGGTTTGAATGGTCTGTTCACCAAAAACGCCTCTGACTTTCAGTTTCTGTGATTTTTTAAAATCTAGTCCATGTCTGGAGATAAATTCACTACTGATGAGATTTAAAGAGGAGCCGCTATCTAACATAGCCGTTGCCGGCTGGCCGGCAATTTCAATATCGATAAGCAAGTTGCCGTTAACAATCGTGAAAGGTTGCCAACCCGCCTGTGCAGCCTGACTGATCAGGCTTAATAAAAGAAGACATACTGCACCAAAAGCTGATACATAATTTGATTGTCGTACCATACTGAAATCCTTTTCATTCAATCCAAAACCAGCAAAATCTTAAACTAAAAAGCGTCTCTTCACTACTAGATTTTCATATATGTTTATTATTATGACCCTATTGTTTTAATACTATTATTTCCCCAGCCGTTAGACCTTTTACAGTTATTTGAAGTAATTCATTCATAGGTTTTCACCACCCAATCAGTATCCCCTTCCAGATTGTGAGTTAAGCTGTAGATATGACGGATAAAAAAGACGATTCCGATTCCACAACAATTTTTAATTCCCTGGTAAAACTAACCGGACAAATAGCGGGCACCACGGTAGATTTAGCGCGTGATGCAACCGCGATGACCGCAATGTTTGGGCAGGCCTGGCTACCGGATGCCATGTTGAACCTGATGGCGCCCGAGCGGCTTGAAGCCATGGCTGAAGCTGGTGATTTTCTGCGCGATGCCAGGGAGTTGGCCGGATTTACCCAGGATGAACTGGCGAAAAGCCTGGGCCTGTCTGATAACGAAGTGCTTGAGGAAGTTGAAAGTGGCCAGACCATCATGCCACTGGAACTCATGCTGCGCTCTGCCGCTTTGCTGGCCAGGCATGACCCGATACCCTTCCTGATCAAGTTTATGCGCACCTATAACCCGGCACTTGAAAGCAGGCTGGAAAAATGGGGTGTAATGGCATTACCCAAACACATTGAGCGCGAACGTCGATTTATTAACATCTACCGCCAGCATGACAGCCTGCGTGATTTAAGCGATGAAGAACATCTGCGTTTTATTGAGTACATGAACAGCTCGACCGAGCTGGTGCTCGATGTAATGCTAAAAGAAAAGGCGGCTAATAATTCCCAGCGGAAAACGAAAAAAACACCCCGGACCAAACGCTCAAAGTAAAACAACCGGAACAGTCAGTCAGAGTGACCATTTGTTCCTGCACGAAGAACAGCCGGGATCATGGTGAGACGCCAATAGCCGTTTCCAAAGCGTCGTTTACCCGGCAGTTTTTCCAACCAGCCGAATTTATTCACAAACTGCTTTAACTGTAACTTGATATCATCCGCCAGGGGTTCAATCTGTGCGCTGACCAGTGACTGGTATTGCTGCTGGCAATTATCAATATATTTACTCAATGAATAAACCAGTAATAGCAAATCCCGTGCCTGGGCATTTTCCAGGGACATGGTAGCCAGCGGATCATCTTCAAAATCTATAAACCCAATCTCCAGACCCTCCTCGTTTTCAATAACGGTTATATTCCTGGCGAATGCCTGGCTCAGGTACTGCCCCCTGCCGTGCAGGTTATTCAGGGCTTTAAAAGCCTGCCTGATGGCGGCAATTTTCAACTCCGGGTTGTCACGATGCTGCTTAAGGTAATTTGTAAAGCGCCGACCCAGGTCAGACATTAGTATCATCTCATCGCTTTGCCATAACAGGCGGGGAACATTGATTCCTGCAGCATGCAGCTGCTGCAAACGCCCAGCTTCAGTCGCAAGCGCCTCACAGCCACCGGGTTGGTGTACTGCTGATAACATTGGCAAGTCGAGGTATTTACTAAATTTAGTTAACAACCGGCGACCAAAATCACCTTCGGCAGGAGTTATCTTTTTAAGCCAAACCCGGGATTCGCCAACTTCAATGGTAACGATCCTCGAAGGATTCTCTAAAGCAGACTGCCAGGCAGATTCAGTAATGCCGTAAGGGATTGTACTTTTATCTGAATTATTCATTCTTTACTATTCTTGAAGCCAATTTTAACACGCTCATATTCTATCCTGAAACCACTGATTCGAAACGCTGTATATGCGGCTGATTATTACTCACGCCAGCATAATCAGTGTATCCTAGATTCCTAACCATAATAATTTGGAGCAGATCAACGATGAGTTCACCTGAAAAAAAACAAACCAGCTCCGTCACACAGGCCATTGAAATTGCCATTCGCCTGGGACTCATCTTCCTGATTCTTGCCTGGTGCCTGCAAATCCTTTCTCCATTTATTGGGGTAATCGCCTGGGGTGCAATAATTGCAATTGCTATCTACAAACCATTTATAAAACTTGCAGAAAAACTGGGTGGAAATCAAAAACTGACCGTGGCTCTAGTCGCCATAATTAGCATCGGGGCAATACTAATCCCGGTCATTTCGATGTCTACATCCATCTTTGATAGCGCGACAATTATCGGCCAGGGCATCAGTGAGGGTAAAGTTAAAATTGCCCCGCCAGCCGAGGCCGTACGTGAATGGCCAATGGTAGGCGAAAAAGCTTATGCATTCTGGCTTGATGCCTCGAACGACCTGACGAATTTCCTGGAAAAATACCCTGATCAATTGTCGGCCATGGGCAAAAAAACATTAGGTGCAGCTGCTGGGGTGGGCAAAGGCGTGCTGATGTTTATTGTTTCCATGTTGATTGCTGCCGCTTTCCTGTCTAATGCTGAAGGCCTCGGCAACAGCATGCGCCGGTTTGCCCTGCGCTTATCAGAGGAACATGGAGAAGCCCTGTTAACCATGTCAGTCAATACGGTTCGCAGTGTTGCGGTTGGTGTCATTGGAATAGCCTTGATTCAAGCGATTTTAGGCGGCTTAGGTATGATGGTAGCGGGGGTTCCGGCAGCAGGCTTACTGGCGCTGGTCATACTGGTACTCGGAATAGCCCAGTTACCACCCTTGCTGGTGCTTTTGCCGGTCATTATTTATGTATTTTCTGTCGCCTCCACTCCAGTCGCGCTTGTGTTTATGATCTGGAGTATCCTCGTTAGCTTTAGTGATATGGTGCTTAAACCTATGTTGCTTGGACGCGGTGTGGATGCACCCATGCTGGTCATCCTGCTGGGTGCTATTGGCGGCATGATAACTGCCGGGATTGTCGGTCTGTTTATTGGTGCGGTCATCCTCGCTGTGGGCTACAAACTGTTCCAGGCGTGGATTGACCTGGGCACAGCTAAAGCAGATGCAGCACCCGAAACTGATACATCGGTTTAGACCGGCATGACCGCGAAATCCTGGGTGCTGGAGAATAAATCATGTTAATACCATTAATGCTGGGCAGTGCTACAGTGTTTATTTCCATGGGCATTCAAGTTGCTGTCGTGGTGATGATGATCCGCTACCTGATGAAAATCATGAACCGCGATGACGCGTCTACAACCTGCTTCGCATTTGATTCCTATGTCATCAGTATTGTATTACTCATGTTATTTACCGGGCACATGGTGCAAATTGGAATTTGGGCAGCCTTATTTATGTTTCTTGGTGAGTTCAGTGAATTTCAAACAGCCTATTATCATTCGACAGTAAATTTTGCGTCACTGGGTTATGGCGACATTGTAATGAGTGAAAAATGGCGTTTACTGGGAGCGCTTGAGGCCAGCAACGGAGTGTTAATGTTTGGCCTGTCTGCCGGTACCATGCTGCCGGTGATGACCAATTTATTCTCTCGTCGTAAAGCCGATAACCGCAACGGACAGGATTCCTGATTCCTTTGATGTCACCATGCGAAGACTGATTAAAAGCGGTGCCTGCATAGGCCTGGTCGCCCTGCTCTCAGCCTGTGCCTCAGTCGGCCCGGACTTTGTTAAACAGGAAACCGAGTTGCCCCCCGGGTGGTCGCAGGCAGCTGAGTACGAACTGGACAGCTCTGCAATCAGCCAGCCGCAATGGTGGCGGGTGTTCGATGACCCGGTGCTTAACCGCCTCGTCGAGCTTGCCTGGGAACAAAACAACTCACTTGAAGTTGCCGGTTTACGGGTACTGGAATCACGCGCCCAGCTGGGCATTGCCCAGGGCAACCAGTATCCGCAGTCACAGCTGGCAGCAGGAAATGGAACTTATACTTCACCAGCTAATAATGCCGGTGGGGGTTCAAACTTCTGGACCTACGGTATCGGTGCCAGTGCCTCCTGGGAAATTGATTTCTGGGGGCGCTTCAGGCGTGGCATTGAATCGGCAGATGCGGCTTATCTTTCATCCATTGCCGCACGTGACCAGGCCCTGATTTTACTGACTGCACAGCTGGTTAATACCTATACAGCCATTCGCATCAACGAAGAACAACTGCGGATTTCCCATGAAAACATTAAGATCCAGCAGCGCAGCTACGATATAACCAGTGTACTGTTTCGCAATGGCTCGGATTCAGAACTGGATATGCAGCAGGCACATACTTTATTGTTAAGTACGCAGGCCTCTATACCGGGGTTTGAGATTGCCTTAAAACAGGCACTGAATGCACTCAACACCTTGCTGGGTAAAACCCGTGGCACCTATGATGCAATGCTGGCCGAAGACCTGGGGATACCCACCCTGCCGGAGAATATTGAAGTAGGTATTCCGGCAGATCTGCTGCGGCGACGGCCGGATGTGCGCCAGGCTGAGCTCAATGCCCTGGCACAGAATGCACGGGTAGGATTTGCACAGGCTGATTTGTATCCCAGTTTCAGCATCACCGGCAGCCTTGGACTGGTGGCCGGCGGTGCCGGCGGCACTGATTTTGGAGATCTTTTCAGCAGTGATGCACTGACTTTCTCAATTGGTCCATCGTTTGTCTGGCCATTCCTGAATTATGGCCGCATCCGCAATAATGTGCGGGTACAGGATGCCCGTCTGCAGCAGGCACTGGTCAATTACCGCGAGGTAGTTTTGCAATCTGCACGGGAAGTTGAGGATGCGATGATTGCTTTTAACGGCTCGCAGAAACAGGTCGAAATCCTGGATAAAACGGTGATCTCAGCAAAACGCTCGAATGAGCTCTCGGTACTGCGCTATCGTGAAGGCTTCTCCGACTATCAGCGGGTACTGGATTCCCAGCAGGCCCTGTTCAGCCAGCAGCAACGCCTGGTAACCCAGCGTGGCACCTCCGTCAGCAGCCTGGTCGCTTTGTACCGTGCGCTGGGCGGCGGCTGGGAAAATCAGACCGACCTGCCGCTGGTAAGTGAACAAAGTCGGGAACTGATGGAAGCACGTACAAACTGGGGCAAGCTGCTGGAAGAAGATATACCAGTAAAAGCCAACGATGAAGCTGATCACGAAACCCCAGAAGGTGAATAATTAGCCGGAAGTCAAACGGAACTCAAAATGACAGATACAGATACAAACAAAGATCAGGAACCCACAGCACTACCAGCGGACGAAGAGTCAGTACTGAACCCAGAGACTGCTGGTAATCCGCCAACGGAAGAAATGCCGACAGAAAATACTACAGGTAAAGCTGCAAAAACTGCGCTGGATCCGGTAAAGAAGTGGACCTATATCCTGCTCGGCCTGATTACCGTGCTCCTGCTCTGGTACCTGGTTTCAGATCGACTCGCACCCAGCACCTCACAGGCTCGCGTACATGCCCTGGTAGTTCCTGTCGCACCGGAGGTTTCCGGCACGGTTATTTCGGTTGAAGTGGGCAATAATCAACGCGTCAGGACCGGACAGGAGTTATTCATTATTGACCCGGAACGCTATCAACTGGCAGTGGAAACCGCTGAAGCAGATTTGCAGACCGCCCGCCAGTCCATGGGTGTATCATCTGCCAATGTTGATGCCGCCGAGGCAAGCCTTATCAGTGCCGAGGCCAACCTGGTACGTTCAGAAAAAGATGCCATTCGATTACGCCGTATACAACAGGAAGATCCGGGTGCTATTTCACAACGCCGAATTGAATCCGCTGAAGCTTCGCTGGCATCAGCCAGGGGTCGGGTAGGCGCCTCCAGAGCCAATGTTGAAAAAGCCCTGCAGAGCCTGGGTCAAACAGGCGAACAAAATTCTCTTATCCTGCAGGCGCAGTCTGCTCTTGCCCAGGCCCAACTGAACCTTGAAAGAACAGTTGTGCTTGCACCTGAAGACGGCCTGGTCACCAATGTTCGGGTCAACAAGGGTAATTACGCCAATGCCAGCTCACCACAGATGACTTTTGTTGCCCTGGATAATATCTGGATACAGGCAGACTTTACTGAAAACAACCTCGGGAATATTCGTGCAGGTAGTAAAGTACGAATCGTCTTTGACGTACTCCCCGGTCAAGTCTTTAGCGGCAAAGTACGAGAGCTCGGATTTGGGGTAGCCGTAGATTCTGCCCCGCTCGGCAGCCTGCCGACCATTGATAACAACCAGAGTTGGCTACGTGCGGCTCAGCGTTATCCCGTACTGGTGGATTTCAATATATCCTCACGTAAAGACTCTGCCCGCCTGAGGGTAGGCTCGCAGGCAACCGTGGTAGTCCTGACCAGTAATAACTTTGTGGTAAACCTGATTGCCCGCTTACAGATCTGGGTCAGCAGTATTTTGTCTTACGCCTACTAGGGCCTATGGCAGCCACGGCCACGACAATCACAGCCGGAACGGACATTGCCAGCCGTCGTATTTTACGCCTGGCTTTGGGAACAGCCCTGTCAATGGCTTTTTCACAACTCATCAACTGGCCAATGTCATTTATGGCTGCTGTGTTTACCATGTTTATACTAGCAGTACCGTTACCCGCACCAACCCTGAAAAGCGGACTCAAATTCACCCTGGCCCTGGTAGCGCCCGCCTATGCCAGTGTACTGCTGGTGCCGTTTCTTCTGCATGCACGCTGGGCCGGCATCCTGTTGGTCGTAATAGCGCTGTTCAGCAGCTTTTACTACTCCGCTCGCGGTGGTTCACCGGTAATCGGTATGTTTATGACCCTGGGGCTAACCATGGTGGTCACGGTAGGTTCTATCAGTGCTGATATTATGTTGATGGTCGTCAACGGCATTGCTGTCGGTGCCCTCGCTGGTATTGCCTTTGTAATAATTGCACATGCCCTGCTACCGGACTTTCCGCCGACAACAAAAACCACCGCAGCTAAACCCCCTGCCACAGCTAAACCATCCCTGGCAACAGCCCGCAGAAATGCACTGCGCTCCCTGGCAGTCGTTTTACCGCTGGTGATTATCTTTCTTTTCAGCAGTTCCAGCGCCGCCTATGTGGTTATTATGATCAAGGTAGCGAGCATGGGACAGCAGGCTAATTCAGCGGACAGTCGTACCATGGGCAGGGAACAGATTGAATCTACTGTCTGGGGCGGACTGGGTGCCATAGTTGGCTTCCAGATAATCAGCATCTGGCCATCCCTGCTGGGATTTAGCCTGTTCATCGGCCTGGCTTGCCTGATATACGGAGGACGAATTTTCCAGGGTGCGGGCATGCATCCGCGCGGTGCCATGTGGTCATATGCCCTGCTGACAATGATTATCATCCTGACGCCTGCGGTTACCGGCTCAGGTGATGTATCCGCTGCGTTTTATACCCGTCTGATGCTGTTTCTGGTGATTGCTGTTTATGGCACAATTTCAGTAACCGTGTTTGATGCCTTCTGGCCAGTGAAATCTCAAGCCGGGCGAAGGTCCTGCTGATATAATCATCGGCAATCTTTAATTAGTGATGAGCACAATGTCGGAAACTTATAAGCACTTATGCCTGATCCCTGCCAGAGCATGCCGGAGTTTACTCCTGGCTTTGTTACTCACCGGACTATTTATTACTGGCATGGCCCAGGCGGCGGAACAGGCTGAAGAATCGCCGGAACTAGCTAAAGACGTAGTCGAAGATGTCTCCTTTAAAGATAATCTGGGCCGGGATACACCACGTAGCAGCTTCACAGGATTCCTGAAACTTACCGAGAAATTTGATTACGTTACGGCTGCCAATTTCCTCGACCTTCGCAACCTCCCCTATGCTACAAGGCAAATTAGTGGTGAGGAGTTAGCCAGGCAACTGGACTTTGTGATCAAGCGCGGGATGAAAATCGACCTTGAACTCCTGAGTCAAAAAGTAACCGGCCAGGTGGTCGATGGCCTGCCGGATTACCGGGATGAACTGGGGCGCATTGTCACCGAAGATACCGAGCACACATTGTTCCTGCAGAGAGTGCCGGGGGATGATGATAATTCCATCTGGAAAGTATCCAATGTCAGCATTGCCCAGGTACATGAATTATATGACTACTTCAGCTACCCGGACTGGGTTGAGGATATCCGTCAATATGTGCCTGAGGACTACGGTTTTTTAGGGATTGAACTGTTTAAGTGGGTCATAGTCATCGGGGTCGGCCTGGCTACCATCCCTGCTTTCTGGTTGTTAGGCCTGATTCTAAGCCGGTTGTTCACCAGAAGGGAATCAGCATTACGCACCCCGGTACGCAAATTGTTCACCTGGCCTTTAATCTTGCTGGGCGTCATGCAGGTATCCGGCTACCTTCTCAGGGAACTGGGGCTGGGTGCAACCGCACAAGCACTGTTTGAAACAAAAACTTTCATGACAATTGTTGTTGTGTGGATACTGTTCTCACTCATCGACCTTGCCCGCGCCAAAAGAAGACAAACCTTTATTGCCCAGGGTCGGGCAGATGCACATATCCTCGGCCGGCCCTTGGCAAATGCAATTAAACTACTGGTGTTGCTAGGTGCTTTTCTGGTCTGGCTGGCTAATACCGGTATCGACATCACCACCCTGCTGGCCGGGCTGGGTGTTGGTGGCGTGGCCCTTGCACTGGCCTTGCAAAAACCTATTGAAGACCTGCTCGGTGCTGTTTCTATTTACTCACAACAGCCGATTGTTACCGGTGACCTGTGCAAATATGGCAATGTACTTGGTCGTATCGAAGAAATCGGCCTGCGCACCACCCGTATTCGCACACTCAACAACACCCTGGTATCAATCCCCAACTGCATCATTGCCCACGGTGCCATCGAAAATTATTCGGCACGGGAAAAAATGCTCTATCATCCTGAACTGCCATTGCGCTACGATACCAGCGCTGATCAAATGCACACTATTATTAACGGTATCGACAAACTGGCAAGAAGTCATGCAAAGGTAATAGAAAAATCAGTACGCATACGTTTTACTGAATTTACTGAAAACGCCATGATTATTAAGGCGCGAATCTATGTGGATACTGCTGATTTCAGCACCTATCTGGGAGTCGTCGGTGACCTCAACATAGGGATTATGCAAGTCGTCCAGGATTCGCATGCACATTTCGCCCAGGGAGCGAAAACCATTATCCTGGAAAACGGCAATGAATTACAAAATCCGGATCAGTAACTTTAAAGTTACTGACCCGGATTTTATATACCGATAGTTAATTAAGGCCAAATTTCTTCAGCCGATAGCGACATTGGGGTGCACTCATCCCCAGGGAACGGGCAGCCTTATTGACATTGCCAGCAGCTTGTTCCAATGCCCCTTGAAGCAAGGCCTTTTCAAAGGAATCAAAGTCACTTAAACCCTGATCCACAAAGGCCTGAAAGACACTACTTTGTTCCCCGTTCGCTGCAGTTGGAACCAGACCTCCTGTACGGGTTACCCGTGACTCATCAACATTGTCACTGGGCATACCCGGGCAAACAGAATCTGCTTCAATCAGCTCACCATCCTCAGTGAGGATCACGCCACGCTCGATTATATTTTCCAGTTCGCGTACATTACCCGGCCAATGGTAGCCACGGAACCGGGCCATGGCCTTATCCATAACTCCACTGACTTTCCTTCCGTATTTTGAGTTAAAACGATCAAGGAATTTTATAATCAGACCGGGAAGATCTTCCATTCGCTCCCTCAACGGAGGAATCTCGATAGGGAAAATATTTATCCTGTAGTAGAGATCAGCACGAAACTTTCCTTCCCGGACCAGCGCACCAAGATCCGCATTGGTGGCGGCTATTAATCGCACATCAACTTTGCGGGTGCGAGTATCACCCACCCTGTCAAACTCACCTTCCTGTAATACGCGGAGTAATTTTGACTGTGCTTCCATAGTCAATTCAGCGATTTCGTCAAGGAACAGGGTGCCGCCATGTGCACGTTCAAAGCGCCCTGCCCTGGAAACCTCGGCTCCTGTGAAAGCACCTTTTTCTACACCGAATAATTCTGCCTCTACCAGGCCCTCCGGTAATGTGGCACAGTTTACTGCAACGAATGGGTCATCGCGTCGGGCACCCATTTTGTGCAGTACACCGGCAAAAACTTCCTTGCCGACACCGGTTTCACCCAGCATCAACGCAGTTACATCAGTATTGGCTGCCTTTTCCATCATTTTAAGCAGGGCTGCAATACGCGGTGACTGACCAACGATCGATTCAATCTCAACCAATGGAGAGATCATACCCCGCAAGCTCTGGACTTCACTTTGTAGAGAATAAAGCTCTTCTGCCAGGGAATCCTGACTATAGAGTTTCTTCAATTCTTCCGCATCATCCCATTCATTTAAGGGCTTGCCAATGATACGGCAATGGCTGTCACCTTTGCCGACACACTCGACTTCCTTAAAAACAACGGGTACTTTCATAAATTCTGATGTATACCCGCTTGCATAGCCAATTTGCTGCCAGCAAACAGGTTCTTTACTTGGTCCCTGGGATGCCAGGTGCTGCTCAGCCTCAAAAGAATTACGCCAGATGTATTCCCCGAGGTAATGCCCTGAATCGACATCCATTTCAAACTTTACCTGGGTTACATGGACTACGCCCTCAAGTGCATGTAGTTGTGGGCCAACAGCAAAAGCATCTTCATCGCTTGCTCCAGGGCGCATCCTACGGGCCATATGGGCATCTGCTATGCCCGACTTTCGCCCCATGCGGAACAATACACCCCATGAATTTTTAGTTCCAAGAGATTCAAACAACTCATCACGCAAGGCACCAAAAGCTGCGGTATGCAGCAGCATTACCCGTTGCTGTTCAAGCCAGATACAGCCGGTACCCGCATCAAAGCGGATTGAGGTCCTGAGATCACCGATATCAGGAAACTGATGTTCGTGATCAGGCTTTCGCTGGCTCATAAGATTTCTGCGTAACCATAATAAAAATTCTGCCGGGTTCCATTGAGTATCAGTACCTGTAGAAAATTATAGCACCTCTGTGCGTTATCCATTCCAATTCAACCAGTTCAAAACCAGCAATAGAAAAGGGGGCGAATACACCCCCTTTTCTAACACTTTAACGATAGGTGGTTTATCTGCCTTTTGCACGTAAGTTCTGTACAGTAAACAGGCTTTTCTCATTTAATGATGGATCAACCTGACCTTTAAATTGTCCGGTTGTACAATGCTTGGCCTGTAAATCAATCATACTGAAACAATCATCGATGGATACCCCTGTACCTTTATTTTTAGCCAGGTGGGAATCCGGGTGGGCCTGGCAAATGGTCCAGGACTTCCAGGGATCACCCTTGCGGTCATAAATAACGGTACGTGGCAGGGTAAACGTCTGTGCATCAACATAATGCACGCGTTTGCTGATAGGGTGATTCGGATTGGTTGATTCTGATTCCAGCACATAGGCTTTACGCACTTGCCATGTGGCTTTTGGATAACAGTTACCCTTACCTTCAAAATCAATAAACTCGTAACCTTCCTTATCTTCAAATTCTGAAGTCAGGTCCTGCTCATTGTGGTTATAAAAGGGCAAAATGATATTTTCAGTACCTTTGTAGGTCCATTTCATATCTGATATACGTCCGTTATAACCCTCGAAATCCTCGATCATAAGATCACTACCCAGGAAAGCATCGGTTACCTGTCCAGAAGCCAAACGACGTACACGGCGCTGGAAACCAAGATACAGCCAGGCATCATCGCGCTTGAGATCGTCCTCATAGCGGTGAATCAGCAACTGTGTATTCTTAACGTCGAAAGGTTCGAGTACCTGCAGGTAAATTGAACGAAATAAGCCAGAAGGATTTTTCTCAAACTCAGGCACGGGATCATGATTAACCCGGTGCTTCCAGTTCAAAAAATGAAAGTTAAACTTTATCTGCCTCTCAACTTTACTGGTTTCAAGATTGCGGTAACGCCAGTAGAACGGGTAAATAGCCGCACTGTCTCCCCAGTTGTAACCATACTGGTAATTCCAGGCCAACTTTTCACCTGCACGCGGATCATTGATATCCGGCTCTTGTGGGAACGGACGCCCGGCCACAAAGTTCTGGATTTCACCGGCTGTTGCACCCAGCGAAACATCACCCGCTTCAGTTGCTGCAACATAGTTGGGGTGCAAAGCAAAGTCTGTGGTTTCACCCACAGTAATCTCTACCCAGCCATCCTTTATTTGCTGTAACAGCACAGGATCAACTGATGAATTGAACTGATCCACATTCGCCGCATTAAGCACGGTACCCGGAATCAGCCCTTCAACAGTGGGGACACCATTTTTATAAGGAAAAAATGAATTTTCCACGACCGCCTTGTCTGCCGCCATCGCTGTTACCAACGAGGACGCCAGGGCAACGGCAATTAAACTCTTAGTTAATAATTTCATATTATATTCTCCAAATTTTCAAATCAGAAGCGGTAACGAATCGTCACCTGGAATTCGTTTTCTTCCATTGCCATACCAATTGGACCCGACCGGAAACGACCCAGAGGTTCAAAACCACCCAGGCCTATATCCCCAGGTTGGCCATTATCATGCAGGGGAGTTGAGGTAAATGGAGGGAACGGATTACAAGTGCGACAGTCACTAAATTTCTGTGCACCGGTACCAAATTTGATGTTGAATGCTGCGGTTAGACGCCAGCGATCACTAATCAACCAGTCTACTGATGGTGAAATTACACCAGCTGAAGCACCAGTGTCATAAGCAGTTAATAATTGCGGGCTCAAGCGATCATTCATGTACCAGGCTTTAATCAATAATGTACCGATGTAATTGTCTTTCCAGTCAGGCATACCGATCGGACCCAGTGGTCCTTTCTGCAGTTCATGGTCCAGCAGGTGCTGCCCAAATATCTGTGCTGATAACAAAACCGCCCTGTTCTTGTTAAGGAAAGGAATAAATGTTGGGCGATCCCAGCCGACAACCCAACGGACAACATCGGATTCTGAGAATAAACGGGGGCGTAAGGTATTGGCGAATTCTTCACCCGAAGTATGTGCTACTTCTACCCGGAATACTGACTTGATAGAGTCAACATAAAAGTCTGCCGAACCACCTAAGAGGGTAACCTCAGGAAAATCTATATCGAATGCAATCAGGTAATCCCATGGTTGTGATTCAACTTCCGGTGTGAACAGGTTGTCTGCATCAATGCCACCTCGTAGTGATGGTAACTGCTGATAGAAACGCAATGCATTAAGTGAGAAACTGACACCTTTGTATACACCTTCAAGTTTCATTCCGAATTCATCGCCACTGAACCAACTGCCGGGCAGGTTAGCCTGACGTATGCCAATAACGTTCTGCGGAAAATCAACGGCGACACCGCCACCGGCGAAGTTAGCTACGGTACAACCATTTTCCCAGCAGTTATTCATGCCACGAAAAAATGAACCCGCATCAAGAATTGCGTAAGGCGTACCACCCTGCCCCAGGTTACTGGGACGAAACTCTTCAAACTTCCACAAAAATTGTAAATTAATATCATCAAATGTTTCAGTTTGACCACCACGCCATTCAGCGGTGAAGATCCCCATGGGAATACGGATATCTTCTAGTTCGTCATAAATGTTATGGCGTGAATAATCTACTGGATTTACCACATCGAGAACCCGAAATAGATCAGTACGTCCCCAAACAACCTGCTGGCGGCCAAAGCGGAAACCCCACTCACCACCATTTTCCAATGGCAGCACCGCATCAACATACAGTTCCCGCAGGAAATCCAGGTTATCATTAAATTCTGGGCTGCGCAGCTCCGCCAGGGTGGCGTCCATATAACCATCAATACAGCCGCGAGGATCATAATTACAGGGTTGTACCGGCACACCAAAGGCAACTCCACCAGCCGTTGGATGCAGTTGACTGCCAAGCACTGCCAATCCGGAATTCGGATTACGCGAAAGATCAAAGCCTCCGCCAGGGAGTACCAGACCTGACCCATGAGGTACTAAAGCAGGTGGAATGGGCGGCTGTCCCGGGAACAGGACATTAGCCGGCAAACCTACCTGCTCCAGGAAAATATTACTACCCGCCCGGGTGCCATACTCTTTATCATTTAAATCGTATACCGCATCATAAGTCCCACGCAAAGTCGCAGATACGAAGACCGATGAAAATGCCCCGGTATTTTCAAATGCTTTCTCCAGTTCAATCTGGACTGTGTTTCGCATTTTTGACAGTCCGACATCCTCACGTACAAAAGTTGCGTTCTCAATAAACCCTGCAACCTCAAGCTCCCCCGCAAGCCCTGTTGTTGATAATGATGCCAGCAGCATTGCCGAAGCTATCACAGTCAAGTGGCTACTTTTTGACCTCATTTCGTTTTTTTCAATAAACATACTCTCTTCCTCCGTTACAAGTAAATGCCGTATTCCTGGCTGTAATCTATCCTCAGCCGGAACTAAGACAACCTTAACTAACGCCTAATCCCGGCGCTTCCGCAGACACACGTTCATGTCCATCACTAACATCATTGCTTCCTTTCATGATAAATTTTGGCCTGAATATCATGATCCACGCCGGTACCAGGAAAATCGCTGCCAGTGCGTTAAGCACCAGCATTACGATCAGCAGCAAGGCTGCATCCGCCTGGAATCGCAGGGATGATATAAACACCCACATAACCACACCGGCAATCAAGGTAATCGCAGTAAAGCCAATAGCCACACCGGTAGTACTAATGGCTTCTTCTATCGCCATCTCAATACTGCCGCCATTGTGGCGCATGCAATCCTTTATTCGATCCATCATATAAATTGAATAATCAATCCCCACACCGATTCCTACCGCAATTATGGGTACTGTATTTACATTGATGCCAATACCAGCGACTCCCATGTAGGCATAGGTCAAAGTGGTTGCGAACGACATCGCCAGCAGCATTAACCAGCCGGCATGTATAGACATATAGAAAACCGTTACGAAGACCAGTATCAATAGAAACACCAGTGGAATAACTATCATATTGGTGCTGTAAGCCGCTTCATTGATTGCAGCAGTGACCCCAATACCGCCACCCGCGAGGCGGATGCTAAAACCGTCAATTTGGGCTGCATCTGATTGTGCCCACTGCTTGACCATATGGATTGCACGGCGAATGGTCTCACCCTTGTGGTCTTTGTAGTAGAAGACCATGTTGGCATTTTTTTCATCTGTGTCGATGAATTCGAGTAACGCCCCGGGAATCGGGCTGGACATCATATACATAAACATCAGGCCACCGGATTCTGACTCATCCCGGGGAAAGGTCATCCAGCGGGGATCATCACTGTGGATGATCCGGTTAACAGTCATAATCAGGTTAGGCAGGCCCTTGGCTCCGCCCAGTTCCGGGTCCATTTGCATATAATTTTGAAAATCTGCAAGGGCACGTACAACTTCTGGCTTTTTTAGGCCCCCAACTTCTTCGGTACTGGCAATAATGAAGAGTTCTTCTGAGCCGGGGAAGGCATCGTTAATCGCTTTCGAGGAGACGTTGTAGTCATGGTTTTGATATAACAGTGGTGAGCCGGGCTCGGCTTCACCAATCTGTACTTTTGAACTTAAAAATGCCCCCACTACATACAGGATCGCAACAATCGACAAAGTAACAACAGCACCGCCACGGGTACTGGCCATGCGTGATGTAAATGGCATCAATGTGCTGATGAAGTTATGCCGAAGTTTCAGTTTTTTCGGAGTCGGCAGGACTTCCAGTGCCAGCGGAACAGATATCAGTACCGTAATAATTACGCTACCAGCCCATAAGGCCGCATATACTGCAAGCTTATCGTTAATCGGTACAGAACCCAGGGAAATCAGCAAAAGACCAATAGCATCTGATATAACACCCAGCGAACCGGGTCTGAACAAGCTCTCAAAAGTGCTCCGGGCCGCCATTTGTTTATCTTTAAGCTGGGCAACCTCATGGTAATAACGCTCAACCAGCTGGATACCATGGGACATGGCGCGAGCCGATATCAGGAAGGGCACAACCATCATTAATGGATCGAGGTTGTAGCCCAGCAGCGAGAGCATCCCCAGACCCCAGATACTGGTAACTACAATTCCCAGCATCGGTAGCAACACACCATAAAATTTGCGGAAATAAAGAATCAGCAAAAGCAGCATTACCAGCAGGGTCAGCAGGAAAATCTGCACAATCTCATCGACATAGGAGGTTACCCAGCCTACCAGCACCGGTTGACCAGTGGCATAAATATGGGTGCCTTCTACAGTTTCTGATTGACGTAATTCCTGCAGTTGATTGAAAACAGTTTCATAATTTAGCTCACCCTCGATCAGGGTGCCGCGAATCAGTGCCGCTTTGAGGTCGGGCGATACCATCAACCCGAAAACCCGCGGGTTGGAAATCACATCTTCCGACATCTTCTGCAGATCTTCCTCGCTATAATTATCCTTCTGTGGATCGAAGTGTGGTGCAGACCTGACAGTTCCGTATTCGTTTAACCACACCTTGCGTGTGTTTCTATGGGTAACGCTGCTGACCAGGTTGTGGTTAATACCTGTGAGCAGGTCAACCGACTGGGTTAGACGGTGAATACGCTGCAGGGTCTCATTGGTAAAGATTGTCCCCTCTTCTACCGCCACAGAAATAATGACCGTATTCGCTCCGCCAAAGGTATCGCGAATTTCATTGTGCAACTTGATATAAGGATGTTCCTGGGGCAATAAATCAGCAAAATCTGATGCCATGCGTACGCCAGGAAGCTGGTAAGCAAAAAACAGGGTAATCAGGAGAACTACAAACAAGATCGCTTTAGGCCAGGCAAAAATCCACCGGTCAAGCTTCATTAAGTCTTTAATAAAATTAGCCATTAGACGACGCTCCCTTCTGACCGCTATTCAGGCTGGCTGGTCCAACAAGCTTCAGTACTCCTGCTCCGCCTCCAAGCAGCAAGCGACCATCCGGCATCGCCCGCGTCGCCCGCAGATAAGAACGAGTACCTACATCAATAGCGCTTTTAACCCAGCGGCCCTCTTCTTCAGCCTGGTATTCAAGCAAGGTGCCGAAATCTCCAACTACATAAATTGACGAGCTACTTTTTACCAGTCGATACAATGGTGCGTTAGTTTCAGAATCCTGTTTTATCCAACTGCCACCACCATCTGTTGTATGGAATACTGTTCCATTAAGGCCGGCAACCCAGCCTGTGTTCATATCCAGGAACAGTGAGGCCATAGGGTAAAACTCATCTGGCATTGGCTCTGCCATTTCCCATGTCTGGCCACCGTCGAATGTTTTGACCATGGAGCCAAACTCACCGACAACCAACCCATGTGTTGTATCAAAGAACTGGATATTGGTAAAAATCATATCCTCATCGAAAGAAAAGGTTTTCCAGCTCCCGCCATGGTCAGGACTCATCATAATGGTGCTAAAACTGGCTACTACATGTAGCCGATTTACAGGATCACAGGTCAGTGACTGGGGAACTTCTATGGATTCCAATGAGTGGCTGATCCAGTTGTTACCATTATCGTCTGAAACCCAAACCTGGCCTTCAATAGCCAGTGCAGCAAGCGTTCCATCAGGGCATGTGGTTGCATCTATCAGGGTCGGCTGACTGTCCAGCTGTTGGCGAACCCAGTTATTTCCACCATCAGTTGAAACTACAATGACTCCGTAGCCGCCAACAGTTACCAATACATTGTCATTGGCAGTGGCCGCCTGGAAAAGATCTGTTCTCTGCAGTGATTGTTGCCGCTGCTCGACCACCCGCTCAAGTACCAAAGGTGATTCGCAGGCACTTAGCAACACAGCTGTCAGTATCACCAGCAAAGTTGAAGCACATCTGCGGACGCTGATTAATGCTACATAGTTATTCAGTTTCATCTGCCAAGGCTCTCCGCTGTTTCACCACCAATACCCCATTCCTCTTTAGCCACTTCATGAATGAGTACCCGGACGGCTTGCTGAGGAGCGCCAATACTTCTGCAGATCGCATCAGTAACCTCTCTGATGAGTTCCGCCTTAGCTGCTTTGCCGCGACCTTCTAGAATTGAAATGTGTGCAATTGGCATGTCTACGCTGTCCTCAAACTACATTAATCGTGATAGAACCAAGCTCTTCATAACGGACAGAGATTGAATCACCCGCCTCGATAGCTACAGCTGCGGTTACCCCGCCCGTCATGATGAAGGTCCCGGCGGGTATCTCTTCACCGCGCTCAGCCAGCATATTGGCCAGCATTGAAACTGCTGCTGCTGGATGACCCAGAACAGATGCACCGGAACCAAGCTCCACAACCTCACCATTCTTCTCCATTACCACCCCCAGGGTTTTCAGGTCAACCTGATCGATTCGACGTAAACGACCACCGGTAATAAAACGTGATGAGGAGGCGTTATCTGCAACGACACTTTTCAGGTCAAAGCGAAAATTTTCATAACGGGAATCTATAACTTCAATTGCCGGCACAACAGCTTCAATCGCTGCCATTACCTGGGCGATAGTGCAACCGGGTCCTTTAAGGACACGGTTGGTGATCACCGCGATCTCAGCCTCAACTTTTGGATGAATTAATTCGCTAGTATTGATTTCAGCACCTTCATCAATACTGAAGTAATCTGCCAGGAAGGCATAAATGGGGGTTTCAACGCCCATTTGTTTCATTTTTGCCCATGATGTCAGGCCCATTTTCAGGCCGGTTACCCGGGTCCCCCGAGCTTCTTTGCGACGCCGAATTTCCCACTGGATATCGTAAGCATCTTCCCAGTCCATATCCGGGTAGTCGTCGGTGATCTTGGTTACAGCCTGCGCATTCAATTCTGCGTTTTCCAGGTGTTCAGCCAGGTTTTCAATAGTGGTTTTATCCAAAGTCGACATTGCTTCAAGTTGCTCCTGTATTTTGTTGTGCGCGGATCATTTCCAGCGCTACGTCTTCGATCATGTCTTCCTGGCCACCGACGGTTCCGCGTCTTCCCAATTCAACCAGAATGTCCTTACTTTTGATCCCATGTTTTTTCTCCACCCGTTTGGCATGCAGGAGGAAAGATGAATAAACGCCGGCGTAACCGAGTGTCAGTGCGTCGCGACTGATGCGGGTAGGTTCGCCCATCATCGGTAAGGCAATGTCTTCGGCCGCATCCATAATCATGTCCAGATCGACACCCGTCTTAATACCCATGCGTGTGCATACCGCAATGAAAACTTCCAGAGGGGTATTGCCGGCACCCGCACCGAAACCGGCAACTGAACCATCAATCCGATTTGCCCCGGCTTCAACTGCAGCAAGGGAATTGGCAACACCCATGGCGAGGTTATGATGCGCATGGAAACCAATCTCGATTTCCTCGGGGAACTCATCCCGCAGCAGGCTAATTTTGGTACTCACTTCTGCCGGCAGCATATAACCCGCCGAATCTGTCATGTACAGGCAGTTGGCTCCATAACTATGCATCAACCTGGCCTGTTCAAGGATGGTTTCCGGATCAGCCATATGGCTCATCATCAGGAAACCGACGGTATCCATGCCCATCTTCGCTGCACAGGTGATATGCTGTTCTGCGACATCTGCCTCGGTGCAGTGGGTGGCCACTCGAATGGTGTTAACACCGATATCCCGAGCCATTTTCAAATCTTCCACGGTGCCGATACCCGGCAGTAATAAGGCAGAAATTTTTGCATTTTTCATCAATGGAATGACCGTTTTAAGGTACTCCTCGCTGCTATGCAGGCCAAAACCGTAATTAACCGATGAGCCACCCAGGCCATCGCCGTGGGTCACTTCGATCAGTGGTACACCTGCCCTGTCTAGTGCAGTGGACAGGCTGACCATGTCATCCAGGCTGAACTGATGGGCAACCGAGTGCATACCATCGCGTAAAGACATGTCATGGATCGTTATTTTCCGTCCCTGGATACTCATGCCACTGCCTCCCCGGCCAGCATCTGCTCTGCAAAAACTTCAGCTGTATGGGTAGCGGCTGCGGTCATGATATCGAGGTTGCCAGCATAGTCTGGCAGGTAGTCTCCACGTCCCTGTACCTGCAAATAGATACTCACGCGGTTACCGTCAAAAACCGGGCCTTCCTTGACCCGATATCCCGGAACGTATTTTTGCACCTCGGCTTCCATTGCCTTTACCGATGCAGTTATTGCTTCACGATCCGGTTCAAAAGTGGTAATACAATGCACGGTATCGCGCATCATCAGCGGAGGTTCAGCCGGGTTTAGAATTATGATGGCCTTACCGCGGTCCGCACCGCCAACACTGGTAATTGCAGCAGATGTAGTTTGGGTAAACTCATCAATATTTTTACGCGTTCCCGGTCCGGCAGACTTTGAGGCAATAGTTGCTACAATTTCACCATATTCCACCGGTTGCACCCGGCTGACTGCGTTTACCATCGGAATGGTGGCTTGCCCACCACAGGTCACCATATTGAGGTTTTCTTCCTGCTTGCCGATATGTTCTTCCAGGTTCACCGGAGGAATGCAGAATGGCCCGACTGCGGCCGGTGTCAGATCGATTACCTTGACCCCGTGGGCAACAAGCTTGCGTGAGTTTTCCGCATGCACATAAGCAGAGGTAGCATCGAAGGCAATCAGAATGCCATCTTCAGCAATATGTTCCAACATGCCATCCACGCCCTCATGGGTGGTTTTCATGCCCTGTTCGCGGGCTCTCACCAGACCGTCTGAATCCGGGTCGATGCCGACCATCCATACCGGATCGAGTGATGGGCTACGCAGAAGCTTGTACATCAGGTCGGTACCAATGTTGCCGGAACCTATTAATGCACAGGGGATCTTGTTAATACGCTTTGTCATGCTAATCAAATCTCACTGAAGTTCGGCCGATACCGCCGATGCTGACTGCCATGCAGTCACCGGGTTTAATGGGTTGTAGGGGAACCAGGGAACCGGAAAGAATAACTTCTCCAGCTTTTAGGGAAGTACCCAACCGCCCCAGGGTATTGGCCAGCCAGACGACACAGGATACCGGTGAGGAGCCGAGTGCAGCGGCACCGGCGCCAGTTGAAATCACCTGGCCGTTCAATTCCACCACCATGCCGCAAGTTGAGAGGTCGATACTGCGGGGATCCACGGCCATCTGGCCAAGGGTGAAATAACCACAGGAAGCGTTATCTGCCACGGTATCCTCAATCCCTATTTTCCAGTCGCGGATGCGTGAATCTACGATTTCAAAACAGGGCACAATAAAATCTGTTGCCTGCAGGACGTCAGTTGCAGTGATACCAGGCCCCTGCAGGTCTTTCTTAAGTACAAAGGCAATCTCACCTTCGGCGCGGGGCTGGATCATCAGCTTGCTGATGTTAAGTACACCGCCCTCTTCCACCACCATACGGTCTGTAAGGTAGCCAAAATCAGGCTGGTTGACACCCAGCATATTTTGTACAGCCGCACTGGTAACTCCAATTTTCTTTCCAATGAGGCGTTCACCATCTGCCAGCCGGCGGGAAAGAATATGTGAAGAAATGGCATAAGCATCTTCGATACTGATATCCGGCTCGCGTTCAGTGAGGGGATCAACCATGCGACACTCACGCAAGGCTGCGTAAAGTTCGTCGCCATATGCCTGTATTTTTTGGGTTTCCATCATCTACCTCAAAGCTTCACACAAATATTTTTGAGCTCGGTATAGAACTCGAGTGAATAGTGACCGCCTTCACGACCAATACCGGACTGCTTCATGCCGCCAAAGGGCGTACGCAGGTCACGTAAAAACCAGCTGTTAACCCAGCAGATACCACTTTCGATCTGCGCGGCCACACGGTGGGCACGGGTGACATTCTCTGTCCACACTGCTGATGCCAGGCCATAGGGGGAGTTGTTGGCACGGGCAATAACTTCGTCTTCATCATCAAAGGGCGAAATATGGCAACAGGGTCCGAATATCTCATCGGTCACAACCACGGCATCATCCGGCAGGCCGGTCCATATTGTTGGTTCTACCCAGTAGCCACCCTGCAGTGCTTCGGGCATTTCAGGGATGCCGCCACCGGTGACGATGTTCGCGCCCGCTTCCGCTGCCTGTGCATAGAAGGAGATGACTTTATTTCGGTGCTGCTCACTAATTAGGGGTCCGAGGTTGGTGCATTCGTCTGTTGGCTCACCCAGGGTCAGCGCTTCAGCACCGGCTTTCATCCGTTGTACAAACTCATCAAAAATCGGGCGTTCAACATAGATACGCTCAGTACCCAGGCAAACCTGCCCGCAGTTGGCAAAAGCTGAGCGCAGGGTCCCTTCTATGGCCTTTTCCATGTCACAGTCGGCGAATACTATGCCGGGGTTTTTACCCCCCAGTTCCAGGGAAATATCGCGGACGCCTATTGCGGCAGCTTGCATAATATGTTGTCCCGTAGGAGTGGAGCCGGTAAAGGTGATGGCATCCACATCAGGGTGTGACACCAGTGCTTCACCGGTAACCGGCCCAGTACCGAGGACAGTGTTAAATACACCTGCAGGCAAGCCAGCCGCCGTCATAACTTCACCCAGCAAAGTGGTAGTTAACGGGGTTTCTTCTGATGACTTAACTACTACAGTATTACCGCAGGCAAGTGCAGGACCTACTTTCCAGGTCATCAGTAGCAATGGAAGGTTCCAGGGGCCTATCACAGCAATTACACCCTTGGGACGGGTTACTGTGTAATTCAGGGCCCCGGTTCCATCGGGGGTTGGCATATGAAATGTTTCTTCATTAATATTTTTGATGGTATCAGCGAATATCTTGAAATTAGCCGCACCACGTGGAATATCAATATGACGAGCAAGGGAGTAAGGTTTTCCTGTATCCAGGCATTCAGCCTCAAGGAAGTCATCAAACCGAGCATTAATACCGTCTGCGATCCGGTAAAGAATATCCACACGGTCCTGCACAGCCATGCTGCCCCACTCGCCTTTCAAAGCATTCTTTGCGGCTGTTACCGCAGCATCAACCTCGGCAGCCCCGGCTTCATTTATTTGTGCAACCTGCTCACCCGTTGCCGGGTTGATCACCGGGATAATGTTGTCATTCCCGGCAATGCTGAATTCGCCATTGATATAGTGTTTAAGCTGTTTCATTTTATTCCTTAAGCTGTGGCAATCGGTTCATGCCAATGCTGCAATTCCGGCGAGGGCACATTGCTCGTCTTCTTCTTCAGTACCACCGGAAACACCAATGCCCCCAATCACTTCACCGTCAATCTTGATCGGCACACCGCCACCGAATGCGACCACACCGGGACGCTGGAGTATGCCTTCACGCAACAGGCTCCCTTCGGGCAATGCCTCCTGCCAGCCACTGGTTGGAAAGCCAAAACCGGCTGCAGTGGTTGCCTTATCGATAGCAATATCGATCGACTGCAGAAAGGCACCCGGCATACGCAGGAACGCAGCCAGGTTGCCACCACTGTCGGCAACGCCAACATTGACCAGGATATTCAGTTCCCTGGCCCGGGCCACCGCGGCTGTGACTGCGGCATTGGCCGCATCACTGCTAATGACAGCTTGATTGACTGATACTTTCATCTGGTTATTTCCTCAACTACTGCCACCGATCAGGTATACACATCGGTGAACTGTCCGGCTTCCTCGCCGGTGTGGTAGAAAATTCCGCGCCAGAGTTCATCTTCAGTCCAGGTAATCACCGGCATATCTGGTTGTGCAAGGTATCCCAGGCCCGCAAATGTCTCATTACGGTTGCCTGAAGGATCAAAGAAGTAAATCGTGTAACCGCGGGTAATACCGTGGCGTTGCGGGGTGACATCGATCTTCACCCGGTTCTTGGCCATGATGTCGGCCGCTTTAAGCACGTCGTTCCACTCATCAAGGAAAAATGCACAATGATGGAAGCCCATTCTCTCTCCCCCCACGAAAGCAATGTCATGCGGTGTGGAGCTACGGAACATCCAGGCAGCAGCGATAATGTCGCCATCAGGGCCAACCATAACCTGCTCACCGAGATAGAAATCGAGCGCGTCCTGTAGGAACTTGACGTTTTCAGCGACCTTATTAATACCCTTTTCCGGATCTAGTTCGCAGATTAGCAGCGCATGGTCCAGCCAATGTACAGCAGCACCTTTGACACCATCAGGCCAGGGGTCCGGGTTGGTGACACCGACTGCCTTACCAACAAACTCTTTTTCTGCATATAGATAAAATTCATGGCCACTGGGCAGGTTCAGCTTCAGCGCACGACCAGTACATTCGAGATAGCCGCCTGCTACTTCTTCAACATCAACGCCGTAGTCGGCAATGCGCTGTTTGAATACATCCAGGTCAGAATCGTTTTCTACCTTATAGGCAATATGGTTCATTCCTGCCTTCTCGGATTCATTTAGTACCAGTGAATACTTATCCCATTCATCCCAGCATTTGAGGTAAACATTGCCCTCACTGTCCTCGTGTGTACGCGTTAAACCGAGTACATTTTCGTAATGCTTAAGTGCAGCATCCATATCCAGTACACGAATACTGATATGTCCTATTCTCATAACACCCATAATTTACTCCTGGTTTTATTAATTTATTTCTTAACTGATCTGTCTTTTTTACTAAACAAACCCATAACTTTTAGTAACTACTTTCTTAAACTGCCCAACCGCACTTAAACGGATATCCGATTCCGGGATGGTCCGGCAGGCCAGCGAAAAACCCTGGCTTTCTTCTTCTTTGCTCACATGTTCACGGCTAAGGGTTAATTTCCGGTATTTACCGTTCTTCACTTTGATTTTGCATACCCCGCAACCACCGCCGTGGCAACCAGAGGGAATACCCTTCCTTCCAAGCTTGACCATGCCGACCAACAAGTGCTCTCCATCTGCTGATTCATAAGTCTCACCGGTATTTTCGATATTGATGATGTAGCGCACATTTTTTTTAGTCTCGACCACAGCAATCAAATCGACTTGAACAGTGGACTGGCGGGTTTTGTATCCCGGTCTGCTTCGGTATAAAAATTCTCCATGAACATGTCACGTTCAAACAGGCGCCCACGCATCAATGTGGTAATACAGGCATCAATCATTGGGGGTGGCCCACACATATATGCTTTCTTCCCGGAAAACTGACCCTCGTAATACTCGTCAGCTACTGTTGGCACCAGGCCGCGAAGTCCAGTCCAGGCGGAGTCTTTCGGTTCATCGGAAAGTATCGGCACATAGGTAAAATTCGAATACTCATCATCCAGCTCCCTGAACAGATCCCAGTAATAGAGTTCATCCTGGTTGCGTGCACCGTACATCAAAGTGATCGGGCGTTTTTCACCCTTCTGCATGAGATCCAGAATAATGGATTTCATACATGACAGACCGGAACCACCAGCAAGAAATAACATGGGTCCGGGCTCAGAAGTATGTGCGTGAAAGCGGCCATAGGGTCCACTGAACTTAAGTTCATCCCCTACCTTCAGTTGGGTGTGCAACCATTCTGTCCCCTTGCCGCCCTTGACCAGGCAGACATTAAGCTCAACCAGGTTATTTTCAGACGGGGGACTGGCAATTGAAAAGGCCCGATATTCATCACCCAGGCCGGGGATTTTTAGATTAATGTACTGTCCAGCCTGGAATTCTATCCCGTCATCTTCGATGGCAATAAAAATACCCTTGATACGCGGTGAAAAGGTATCAATTTTGGTAACCACACCGGTAAAATCCCGAACTAGATGCGACTCGGCATCGACGTCCTCATCAATATCTGCTTCAATCACCAGGTCACTTGTTGGTATAGCACAACAAGCCAGTGTCTTGCCCTCATCCCGCTCTATATCCATCAGTGCAAAGGGCGATGCATCGCCATGCTCTACATCACCCTCCAGCACATCAATTTTGCAGGTAGAGCACAGGCCATGACCACAGGCGTGCGGAATATAGATTCCTGCGCGCAGGGCAGCATCGAGGATAGTCTGTTCTTCCTCGACTTCAATGGTTTCACCGAGTGGTTCTATGACGACCTGATAGCTCACATTGAACTCCTTTAACTTCCCGACCCGCCAATACCTGTAAGGCCCGGCGTGGTAAAGCGCAGGCAAGACTTATGACCAACGCCATTGTCCTTGAGGGATGCATCCATATCTGGTGTAAAAGCCTCACCATCCAGTAGCCATTCGACACTGGACCAGTCAATTTTTTCCCAATCAGGATGCGCGCTATAAGTTGCAGGCAGAAGTTCACCGACAAAAGCCGCGAATGGCATATCCGGTGGTAATGGAAATGCATGTGGAGCACAGAAAAACAGGTGCTTCTCCCAGTTTATGTAAACTAGCTGGTTACCGTGGAAACGTTCCACGTTATCCATCACGGTACCTTCGTACTCTCCAATTGATAATACAGACATACTCAATTCTCCTGTGCTATGCCGCAGACTTGTCAGCAGGTTTTTCGCCTTTTCCCTGGAGATCATTCCAGCGGGCTTCGTCCTCTGAACCGACGTAATCAAAGTTATCGGAACCTACATTGAACTGATACCACTTGAGGACATCATCCAGTGTTGGGCCACCACAGTTACCCTGGTAGATTTGATGCACCGGCAGCCAGGCCTGTACATATTTTTCAGGTTCATAATCAAAGATGTCCTTGCAGCCATCCGAGCAGAAGTGGTACTTGTCATCTTTGTACTCAGATGTGCGGAAACAAGTTTGGGTGAAATCATCCATTTCAGTAAATGCCATCGGGATTTGACATAGCTGACACAACATCGGCAGGCTGCCGTTATAAAAACGCTTGCCCTGCTTCTCCATTTCACGCCAATGCAAGAAACGTGGACGATAATATTTATCAAAAGTATCCGGATATTTCTCGGACAACCAGTCCAACTTGCGATCATCAGGAATCCAGGTATGCATAGCAGCAGGTGCAGCATAGTTGTATAGAACTCCCCAGACCTGGTGACTCAGATGATCTTTTTCCGCCGCACATACTTCGAGGTATTTGGGGGGACGAATGCCATAGCGGGCCAGGTCATTGAACAAAGCACCGCCATTTTCTTCAAAGTAAACTTCCCATGCCTCTTTCCAGGACATCGGGCTTTCCGGCAGCATGTAATCCTGCATGGCAGCAATCAGGGACAGCACCTTGTAGCCACGCCAGGTCCATTTATCGATCCAGCGCTGCACAATAGGCACGTTATCTTCGTGCTGCTCAAGCATAAACTTCATGGCTTCCAGGCCAAGCGTCATATGCCGGGCTTCGTCCGACTGTGCCGAGAAACCAAAGGTGACCGTTGACAGGTCACCGTTAAAAGCAGCCCCGGACATAAATGGCACAAACAGCAGATTGGTTAGTACGTATTCGAATGAAAATCCAACTGCGATCATGAATTCAAAGGGACCGGCTGTGCGCGCATCATCAAAGAAAGACTTGGGTACTGATAAATACCAGACGCGGTCATGCCAGTGGGGAAACTCATGGAAGCCATTAAAATGTTTGTTGTAATGGCTGATAGTGTGGATTTGTGTCTGTGCGTGCCGGAGTTCGTCAAGTGACTGCATCTGGCAGGCTACCCGGGCACCCTCGCCACGCATATGCCGACCATTATGAGCAAAACCGCGGTGGGCCTGGTACTCAAGCGGGGTTACACCCTGGAGAAACAGTTTGAGTGCGTTCAGGTAACGACCGTCACTGAGGTTGGTGTGACCGTTATTCTGTGCAAACGCATCAATGATGGCATAGAGTTTCTTTTCTTTTTCACCCTGGTATTTCCAGTAAGAATCCATCGTCATACGGAATGGGTCTTCCCAGGCATCCCAGTCTTTAACCTTGATACCTTCGTATGTATCGTAGGGGAATACATCATCCATGGACTGGTAGGTTGTTTCCCAGCCCAGGCGGGTCATATGCTTATAACGTTCTTTTAAATTTAATCTTTTAGACATTTTTTGTGCCTCGTTTTATATTAATCTTGTTTACTGTATTCGCCCCAATAGAGCGTAAATTCATCGTCAGTCTCATCAACATTACCGCCAAAGGTCACCAGTACCAGTTGCAGCTCCTGGGGGTCCCAGTCGCGTCCCATTTTCTCGGATACGGTTGAGCGCTTAATCGTCAGACGGCCAGGTGCAGTAATCCGCATCATTGCCGGTTGATATTCAATTTTCGCTTCGGGATTGTCATCTTCAATTGCCTCAACGATATACCTTGCTTCGTCAACGCTCTGAAGTGCTAGAAATACATTATCTACCATCATTATTCCCCTAACCGTTTATACCAATTTTGGAAGCACGTGCATCCAGTTGAGTTCTTATTTCATCCAGGACTTGCTGACCGTCTTCCAGCATTTCTGCTGCCAGAGGCATCAGGCTCTCACAAGCCCGATCAATCCATTTGCCATACCACTGGGTTAATAGCTCCCGGTTGGCATCCGACTCTGCAGCAGCCACGGAAAGTTGTTTATCCACCCAGCGACACGACTCTGTGTACCAGGTTGACATAAATTCAGTCAGCATCGCTTGTGCGGCGCCGCCCTGGCGATTCAATTTCTGTTCATAGCGGTCAAAAAACAGTGGGTGTAGCATTCCGTCAAGTACAAAGTTTTGCAGCAGATACAGTTCAAACCAATCTTCAACAACAAAACTATCCTCAACTACATGGCGCAGGCCTTGCCACTTCCCAGCGTGCAACCAGCTCTCTTTTGCCTTATCCAGCACATCAGTTTCATTACCGGAAAGCAGCAGGCCGATGCGGGTTATGTACTGGGCCATACCCAGGCGATCAGCTGCCTGGAACATTGCCGGACCCGTAATCGCGGTACCGTAACCGAAGGTGCAAATCTGGGTGTTATTCATATTCGCACCCCACTCGTAGTGACGCAGCGGCATGATAAATTCAATGACTTCCTGTTTGACTTCATCCGGCATCAGGTCTAACAACCCGCGCTTTTCAACAAAAGTGAAATTCTGATCGGCCGCATCCTGCTGGCGGGCACGTGCCATTACATAATTGCCGTAGTAATACTGGCGGGGATCCAGCAGTTTGTACCAGTCATCCATAACGATCGCCGTACGGTTCTCATCGTAGATTGTGTATTGTGGTTGCCAGGTAGGTCGATAATGAAAATTTGTTGTTGGCTGCAAATCAAAAGTTGCTTCCTGGTAGCGTGAAGCCGGTTTATCCGGGCCAATCCGCCGGGCCACATGACTATACGTTTGCCTGATTGGTTTGATATTCAGGCTCTTGATATCAATCTGCATTAAGGTTCTCCTGTTTTTCTTCCCCTGCCTCATCCAGGCCCGGCGAACCGTAACGCCACTTGATACGGTCATTGTTGACCATGGCGACCTGCATGGGATTTAAGAAGGTGACATCGTTTTTGGTGCAAAATATTTCAAAGGCATCAGGGGGCAGCATCAGTTCGACATACAGCAAGGGATCGTCGATCGCAAAATCGAACTCGACAAATTTGTCTCCACGGCTACCGGTAATGTGAACGTACTTTTTCAAGCCTGACATTGCCTCCAAATCACGCGGGTACAATTCCCGCAAGCAGGTTTATTAATGCAATTATCAGACCAATTGAAAGAATAAACCATATCTATATGATTTTATTACTAAATTAATTTTTCAGGGAAGAAATAAATTAAATCTAAAAGTAACCATATGATTACTTTTTGAAAGTGAGCTGATGATATAATCAGGTAAATGACATTACTTTTGAGTGTAAAGACCCTGGAATCAGGTAAAAAAGAAAGTCGTTATATTGTACGTATCAGTTTCAGTTTTGGTCGGGTTTGAAGAAATATTTCCTGTTCTTTCCAGGACTCAAACCAGATAAATAAATCGGGGTGACGCGCATCGACAGGTACACCGTATAGTTCTGCCAGCGCGAATCTGGGTAATAGGGTGCACTCAACCAGAGATGGTATTTTAGTAGCAAGCAACGACTCATCCCGAACCCTTTTTGCAAGGTAATCCAGGTTCCGATACCAGTTAGATGTCCCCTCACGAATAGCCTGCTGATCCCAGTCAGCAGGAGGTTTTGCTCTTTTCTGCTGGGCAATCACAAACAATGGCTTACCAAACAACTTATCAGAGTATGACTGGATTTCCCTTAAGCGAGCACGCTGTTGAGCACCTCCAGGAATTAGTTCACCACCCGCAAATGCGTCATTGATATACTCCATAATTACAGCTGAATCTGTCATTACCAGACCATTGTCAACCGCAATTGGTACCGTTCCTGTAAGGCTTAACCGGGTTACATCCGGATGTTTTTCTCCCAACTGCACCTCTACACTTTCGTAAGCAACTTCAAAATAATGCAAAGCAAGCCTGACCTTCCAGCAAAACGGGCAGTCTGCACGATAGTATAATTTCATTGGTCTCGACTTATATTCAAAGCTTCGCCAGCCGCAGTTCAGACAGGTATTCAGTCAGGAATTCAATTCGGTCGTTGCCCCAGAAAACTTCTTCACCCACAAAAAAACTGGGTACTCCGAAAACATCCTTAACCTGCGCCTGCTGCCAATTGTCATCCAGCACCTGCTTACGCAGGGTATCGTCGACGGCCACTTCCAATTCTGCTGAATCCAGGCCAATTAATTTGCCCACTTCCAGGATAACCCCAAGCTCTCCTATATCCCTGCCTTCACCCCACTCTGCCCGCATCATTTCAACCACATATTCACGCAACAGGCCCTTCTCCTCTGCCAATAGTGAGCCTGCACCTGCTCGACTCGGATCAGTTGTGATGGGCGGAGGTACAAAGGGAACACCAAGACGCCTTGCCCAACGGCCTACATCCTGACGCACAGAAGGTATTTTGCGCTTGGCTCTTTCAGGTGCCGAACGACCCGACCAGCCACCAAAAGGCTTCCATATAAGACGTGTGTGGTAGTCATCAAATAGTTGCCACATGCGTTTACTTGCCAGGTAACAATATGGGCTGCGAAAATTAAAATATACTTCTATATCTTGCACGGGGGACATTAATGCACCTGTATTATTCTGTATCCAGACAATGATTTAATCACAATTCCTCTACCTCGGCGAGCCATAACGTTATTGTAGGTGCTAGCCTTGCATCAGTTAAACGCTCGCCGTACCCATTAAACAATTGAGGTTAATTATAAATATTTGTTCTGCCTACAGCTAACGTACCATACATTTTTGTTACACTTCTAGATTCAAGATCAATTTCAGATTAAATAACAGGAGATAAAATGCGCGGATTAATGATGGATACCCAGCTCACAATTACAGGCATCATGCGCCATGCTGAGCGAAACTACCCGGATACAGAAATCGTCTCAGTTACGGCAGATAACCCGCTGCATCGCTATACCTACAAAGACTGGTGTCGACGCAGTCGCCAGCTCGCTAATGCCCTGCAAAGCTTAGGTGCGGTTGAGGACGACTGCATTGCAACCCTGGCCTGGAATGACTACCGGCATATGGAGTTGTATTATGCGACATCCTGTAGCGGGATGATCTGCCATACCATCAACCCCCGACTGTTTCCTGAACAGGTCGCTTATATTGCTAATCATGCCGAAGACAAATTTGTATTTGTTGACCTGCTGGTATACAAATTAGTGGAAGCTCTGCATACAAAATTACCCACAGTTAAAGGCTATGTCATTTTGTGTGATGCCGAGCACATGCCTGAAACAAGCCTGCCAAATGTTTACTGTTATGAAGACCTGCTGGCTGCTGAGTCAGATGAATTTGAGTGGCCGGACCTGGATGAGGATACAGCTTGTGTACTCTGTTATACCTCCGGAACAACCGGGCACCCCAAAGGGGTTTTGTACAGTCACCGATCTGCCGTATTGCATGCTTATGCAGGTTCGTTACCCAGTGTCCTTAACCTTCAAACTACAGATTGTGTGCTACCCATCGTGCCCATGTTTCATGTCAATGCCTGGGGCGTTCCCTATGCCGCGCCAATGAGTGGTTGCAAAATGGTGATGCCCGGACCAAAAATGGCGGATGGCGAAACCCTGCAAATGCTGATGGACAGCGAGGGGGTCACATTCTCTGCCGGTGTTCCCACCGTGTGGCTGGCGCTTCTGGACTACCTGGATCAATCGGGTAAAAAATTAAAAACCCTACATCGGCTAACGGTTGGCGGCGCTGCCTGCCCGCTCTCAATTATCGAAAGGTTCCGTGATGATTACGATGTGGAAGTGATCCAGGGTTGGGGGATGACCGAAATGAGCCCGCTGGGCACCGTCTTCAGTCTTAAAGCAGGCATGGAAAATATCAGCAAGGATGAAAAAGCCCAACTGCAGGTTAAACAGGGTCGCGGGGTCTTTGGCTGTGAAATGAAAATTGTTGATGAAGACAACAAGGAACTCCCCTGGGACGGCGTGGCTTTTGGTGCGCTTAAGGTTCGTGGCCCATGGATCTGCTCGGCCTACTTCAAGATGGACAGCGAAGACTCACATGATAGCGATGGCTGGTTCGATACCGGCGATGTTGCCAATATTGATGCGGATGGTTATATGCAAATCACCGACCGAACCAAAGATGTGATTAAATCCGGCGGTGAGTGGATATCTTCCATTGAACTGGAAAATATCGCAGTTAACCACCCTGAGGTTGCAGAAGCGGCTGTAATCGGCCGTTATCACCCTAAATGGACAGAACGCCCCCTGTTGCTAGTTGTCCTTCAGAAAAGCAGCAATTTGGACAAATCCACCGTACTTAACTGGTTTGAGGGCAAAATTGCGGCCTGGATGGTTCCTGATGATGTGGTATTTGTCGATGAACTTCCGCATACCGCTACTGGTAAACTCAATAAACTTGGCATCCGCGATCAATTCAAGGACTATCAATTTCCAGGCACCTGATAATTGACTAATTGGCCAGCTAAAACCACTCTTCGGAGTGGTTTTTTTATGCCTGCTTGACCTGGGTCAATTAACAATGAGAATTATTTGCATTTAAGAAATATTCTCATTACAATTCGATGCAACTAATCAAATAAATGTTCTAGGTAATACGGGTATGGTGACGAACAGGATTTTAAGCATCACTATTGCGATAATGTTAAGTTTGGGAACTGCAGGCATGGCACAGGCCGACAGTGAAGAAATAGCCGAACTTCGAGCCATGATAGCAGCCCAGCAACAACAACTTATACTGATGCAGGAAAAGCTGGATTCAATCAGCGCAAATGTAGCAGAAAACAGTAACAAGGCGGCTGAAGCGAACCAGAAAACTGAGATTCTTGCAGAAAACCTGGAAGAACAGGCAGAAGACAGGAAGCCAGTGAGTAGAACCAGCATTGGTGGCTATGGAGAATTACATGCCAATCTGCTGGATGGTACCAATACCGAAGATAAAAACAGTATCGATTTTCACCGTTTCGTACTCTTTTTCGGGCATGAGTTTAATGACCGTCTGCGTTTCTTCTCAGAAGTTGAGGTAGAACACGCCCTCTCAGGAGACGGTAAACCCGGAGAAGTAGAAATTGAACAGGCCTATATCGAATACGACCTGAATCAAAACAATCAATTCCGCGCAGGATTGTTCCTGGTACCTGTAGGTATCATCAACGAGACCCATGAACCCAATACTTTCTACGGGGTTGAGCGCAACCCAATAGAGAAGAACATTATCCCGTCAACCTGGTGGGAAGGCGGTGTGTCAGTCAACGGCAGTTTTGCTGATGGTATCAGCTATGATTTTGCTGCTACATCCGGTTTGAACACCAGTGCGGAGAGTGGTTATGCTATTCGTAAAGGCCGACAAAAAGTTGCCAAAGCCGAGTTTAATTCCGGCGCATATACCGGCAGGCTGCGCTGGCTGGGATTGCCCGGCCTTGAACTGGGCCTTACCGCACAATACCAGGTTGACATCACCCAGGAAAACGACCCGACAGCTGGTGGCGCAACCCTTATGGAAACCCATCTAAGCTGGCAGACCGATACCTTCTCCCTGCGCGCCCTGTATGCCAGCTGGTCACTTGACGGTACCGGACCAGCAGCGATAGGGGCAGACCAGCAAACGGGCTGGTATATCGAACCCAACTGGCGGTTTAACCCGCAATGGGGAATCTTTGCCCGCTATAACGCCTGGGATAACCAGGCCGGCGACCGACTTGACAGCGAGTATACACAGTGGGATGCCGGGGTCAATTTCTGGCTGCATCCAAATGTAGTATTCAAACTTGACTATCAAAGCCAGAATGCACCAGTTGGTACAAAATCTTACGATGGCTGGAATATCGGAGTCGGTTATCAGTTCTAAATACAAAGCCCAGATAAAGGCTGGCCTGTGTATGCTGCTGTGCCTGCTGCCGATTATTTCGGTGCAGGCCCAACAGCGTATCTATTTGAGCGCAGCTGATTTCATCCAGCAGGGCTTTGCACAAACAGGCTGCGAAGAGAAATCTTTGTGGCTAGCTAAAGTCGATAAGCTGCGAATTGAAAAGTTAATCCAACGCTCTTACTCAAAGCTCCGGCAGCATTATTGCCTGCATGCTGGACGCTCAGCCTGGGTGCTGGACGAAATCGGTAAGATTGAGCCAATCACCACCGGTATTATTATCAACAATGGAGCTGTGGAAATTGTGCAGGTCCTTGAATTTCGTGAAAGCCGCGGTGCCGAAGTTCACCGCCGCAGGTTTACCCGTCAATACAGTGATGCACAACTCGATAACAAACATCAGCTGGATAAACGGATCAATGGAATCAGCGGTGCGACCCTGTCGGTGAATGCCCTCAATCGCCAGGTGCGCCTGGCCCTGCTACTCGACCAGCTCAGAAGGGAAAAACTGCAATGACCCTAGTGTCATGTCAAGCCTATAGTGTGAGGTTCAGAGCTACCCAGATGATCCAAGACAAGACGCAGTCCGCAGGAAATGGCTTGTCCTTTTCAAGGGCTGCAACGCCGTATTGGGGCATCTGGGTAGTTCCCTTCGGGCGAGCCGTGAAGCGGTCGTTCGCGGCGTCGCCTGAGGGCGCCTACTCCTGGTACGCCTCTGGGCAAGGACCAGGCCATTGCCGGCGAGACGTGCCTTGCGCCCAACCACTTCACGACTCGCTGAATCCTACACTATAGGCTTGACATGACACTAGATAAAGCCCGGCGCAAACAACTTCTCGCCCGTTGGCATCGACGCATTGGCATCAGCGTGGCAGCCTGGCTGATCCTGCTGGCTATTTCCGGCCTGCTGATTAACCATGCTCATGACTGGGGACTCGATCAAAGCAGCATCCCCGGCCTGCTGCAGGAGCTGCTCTACCCGCTGACCATGGGTGATGAATTTGAAGAAGCTGCTCTAATCAGCTGGGAACGGTTGATGCTGGACCTGCATGCTGCCCGCTTCCTCGGGCCGCTGGCGCTCTGGTTCAGCGACTTGATGGCGGGCTTGCTGTTGCTATTGTCAATCTCAGGCATCTGGATATGGTGGCGGCAGGCAAAGCGTAAATAACTATAACGAATTATCTCGCCCCGAAACTGCTGCGGCCGGAAACCAGTTGCAACTGGCTACGGAGTTCAGTTGGCCTGGGCATATATTCCACCCGGGTCCCTAACTGGCGGCAAACTGCAAAACTCAGGTCGGTCTGGTTGAGTGTATAGAAATGAAAGGCATCAACACCCTCGTGAATTAATTGCTCACACATCAATGCGCCCTGCTCCACCGACAGGTGATACTGACCATGGGGATCATCTTTGAGGCTGCTGAAACGCTCGATCAGCTTTGCCGGAATAGTTGCACCACAACGTGAACCAAAGGCCTGCACCCGGTCGATATCATGGATAGGCAGAATTCCCGGAACTATGGGTTTGCTGATCCCGGCCTTATCAGCACGGTCACGAAAACGCAAAAATACCTCCGCATCAAAGAAGAACTGAGTAATCGCCCGGTTCGCACCGGCATCCAGTTTACGTTTCAGGTATTCAATATCTGCGGTTTCAGACAGGGCCATCGGGTGGGTTTCCGGGTAGGCAGCCACAGAAATATCAAAATCATCTATTTTTAACAGGCCTTCGACCAGGTCTACAGCTCCTTCGTACTCATCCGCTGGGGTTTCACCATCACGCGCATCACCACGCAGGGCTACAATTCGCTTGATATCATTATCACGAAAAAACCGGGCCACATCATTAACCGCTTCACGGGTTTCACCGGCACAGGTCAAATGGCCGGCCGTGGGGATTTTTGACTCTTTTGCCACTGCAGCAATAGTTTCCAGGCTTAATTGCCGGTCTTCTTCGGTCGATCGATAGGTTACTGTAAAAAATGTAGGGTTTAACAGTTCCAGCTGGCCAACAGTACGCCACAAGCGCCGTTCCATGGTTTTTGACTTGGGTGGAAAATACTCAAAAGACAGCTTCAGCCTGTCGCCCAGCCTTTTACCTTTATATTTTGAAACCAGTTTATCCATAGGGGGCACTTCCATACATATCTCTATATCTTTATAAGCAGATATATTATAAACTTTGGCGACAGAATACAACCATAATTTAACTTGCGAATATTGAGACCGATAAATAATGGCCACAGAAAAGCAGCTAGAGTCAGAATTAAACCAGCGAATACTGATCCTTGACGGTGCCATGGGCACGATGATTCAGCGCCTGGGCCTGGACGAGGAAGGTTTTCGAGGTGAAAGGTTTAGCGACCACCCGCTGGACTTAAAAGGCAATAACGACCTGCTCTGCCTGACCCGCCCGCAGGCTATTATTGATATACACAGTCAATACCTGGCTGCCGGTGCCGATATTATTGAGACCAACACCTTTAACGGCACTACCATTGCTCAGGCAGATTACGGCCTGGAAGTTATTGTTGAAGAACTGAATGAGGCTGCTGCACAGCTAGCAAGAACAGCAGTAGACACAGCTATTGCAAATGACGGCAAACCCCGTTGGGTTGCTGGAATCCTCGGGCCTACCAATCGTACCGCCAGCCTGTCCCCGGATGTTAATGACCCCGGTATGCGTAATATAAGCTTTGATGAGCTGGTAGAGGCATACAAACTGTCTGCCCGTGGCTTATTGGCCGGCGGTGTCGATATCCTGATGATCGAAACCGTATTCGATACTTTGAATGCCAAAGCTGCCATATTTGCCCTGGAAAAACTGTTTGAAGAAAAGGCTCAACGCTGGCCGGTGATGATCTCGGTTACCATCTCGGATGCTTCCGGTCGCACCCTGTCCGGGCAAACGGTTGAAGGCTTCTGGAATGCACTAAGGCATGCCCAGCCTGTATCAATAGGCCTTAACTGTGCCCTGGGACCCAAAGAACTACGGCCCTGGTTGGCAGAACTGTCACGCCTGGCAGATTGCCCGGTCAGCGCCCATCCGAATGCTGGTTTACCCAATCCGTTTGGTGAATATGATGAAACCCCTGAACAAATGGCCCGGGATATCTCTGAATGGGCAGATAGCGGTTTACTGAACATTGCCGGTGGTTGCTGTGGAACCACTCCGGATCATATCCGTGCGATCTCTGATGCACTGGCTGGTAAATTAATACGCCAGGTTCCTGACATTGCACCTGCCTGCAGGCTTAGCGGCATGGAAGCCTTCAATATAACAGCAGAATCATTATTCGTTAATGTAGGCGAAAGGACCAATGTTACCGGCTCTGCACGATTCAAACGCCTGATTACTGAAGGTCTGTTCGATGAAGCACTGGATGTTGCCCGTGACCAGGTAGATAACGGCGCCCAGATTATCGATATCAATATGGATGAGGGCTTGCTAGATTCTAAACAGGCGATGGTCACCTTCCTTAACCTGATTGCGGCTGAACCGGATATAGCCAGGGTTCCCATCATGATCGATGCCAGCTCCTGGGATGTTATTGAAGCCGGCCTTAAGTGTATCCAGGGAAAGGGTATCGCCAACTCCGTGAGCCTCAAAGATGGCGAAGTTTTATTCCTGAAACGAGCTTCTCTGGCAAAGCAGTATGGAGCAGCCATCGTAGTAATGGCTTTCGATGAAAAAGGCCAGGCAGACAATCTCGAACGCCGCATTAGTATTTGCAAACGCGCCTGGGATTTATTAATCAATAAGATCAACTTCAATCCTTATGATATTGTTTTTGATCCTAATATATTTGCAATAGCGACAGGATTACCGGAGCATAACGAGTATGGTCGGGATTTTATCGAAGCCACCCGCTGGATAAAATCCAATCTTCCAGGTGCACTGATTTCCGGTGGTGTATCCAATGTATCGTTTTCCTTCCGTGGTAATAATTCGGTACGCGAAGCCATCCATGCAGTGTTTCTCTATCATGCTATAAAAGCAGGCATGGATATGGGTATTGTCAACGCCGGTCAACTGGCAGTCTATGATGATATCGACTCAAAGCTGCGTAATGCCATTGAAGATGTGATTTTTAACCGCTCGGCAGATGCGACTGAAAATATGATTGAACTGGCCTCCAGCCACAGCGGAGAATCTGCGAAACAGGAAAGCAATAAACTTGCCTGGCGGGAACTGCCGCTGGAAGAACGCCTGCATCATAGCCTGGTGCATGGCATCAACCAGTTTATAGAAGAAGATACCGCTGCCATGCTGGAGCAGCTGGGCAGCCCTATCCGGGTGATTGAAGATCCGTTAATGGATGGCATGAATATCGTTGGTGATCGTTTTGGTGCCGGTAAAATGTTTCTGCCCCAGGTGGTTAAATCCGCGCGGGTGATGAAACAGGCAACCGCTTACCTGCAGCCTTTCCTCGAAGCTGAGAAAGACGGTAATGTGCGATCCGCTGGAAAAATTGTTATGGCAACCGTTAAAGGCGACGTCCATGATATCGGCAAGAACATTGTTGGCGTGGTCCTGCAATGCAACGGTTATGAAGTCATCGACCTGGGGGTCATGGTCCCGACTGAATTAATTATCCAGACCGCCATTGATGAAAATGCCGATGTTATCGGCTTATCCGGCCTGATTACCCCGTCGCTGGAGGAAATGTCTTCACTGGCCGGGGAAATGAAACGCCGTGGACTTAAAATCCCCCTGATGATTGGTGGTGCCACCACATCAAAAATGCATACCGCCGTTAAAATTGCCAGCGAATATGGCTTTCCAGTGGTTTATGCCCCGGATGCATCACGGGCTGTTGGCCTGGTAACGCGATTACTGTCAAAAGAACAACAAGCTGCTTTTATTGAGTCCAACCTCAACGAACAGGAAGACTATCGCCAGCGCTATGCATTAACGGCGGGCAGGCGCAAACTGCTTGATATTAATGCTGCAAGGGCTAATGCATTTAAAGCCGACTGGCAGGATTACACCCCGCCCCGCCCCGCAATTGAAGGTATCCAGATCATTAGCAACCAACCGTTGGACGATCTGCTTGAATATATTGACTGGACACCATTCTTTATTACCTGGGGACTAAAGGGCAAATTCCCCGTCATCCTCGATAACCCGACAATTGGTGAACATGCAAAAGAACTTTATACCGATGCACTTAAAATGATTGATGAATTCAGCAGTGATAACAGCGTTACCGCTGCAGCTGTCTGGTCTATCCTGCCGGCCCGGCGCGAAGGTGATGATATCCAGGTTCTCGATAATTCCGGTAAACCCGTTGAAGTCATTTATGGCTTGCGCCAGCAGGCTCTGCAGCGTGATGAGCGCGCCAATTATAGCCTCAGCGACTTCATTGCTGCAGAGGATGGACCCGATGACTGGATAGGTGCTTTTGCAGTCACCGCAAGCCTCGGCCTCGATAAAATTACCGACGCAGCCAAAGCCGCACACGATGACTACCGAGCGATCATGGCCAAAGCCGTAGCCGACCGCCTGGCTGAAGCCTTTGCCGAAATGTTGCATGAAAAAATCCGCAAGGAAACCTGGGGCTATGCAGCTGATGAAGGCCTGGCTAACAACGAACTGATCAAGGAAAAATACCGCGGCATCCGCCCGGCTCCCGGCTACCCAGCCTGCCCGGACCACACCCCAAAAGATGTACTTTGGCGGCTGCTCAATGTTAAAGAAAACATAGGCGTGGAACTAACCGAATCAAAAGCCATGTGGCCATCTGCCTCCGTCAGCGGCTGGTACCTCTCCCACCCGCAGGCAAAATACTTCAATGTCGGCAAAATTGGTGATGATCAACTCACCGACCAGGCCAAACGTCGCGGGATGGACAAAGCAGCCCTGGCCAAATGGCTAGCCAGCAACCTGGCATAAACCCCGGAATCAATCACACCTTAAGAGCTTCAGTATCAATTCCCATTTGTGTTACAAATAAACCGCTTATGCTAGAGTCAGTTTAATCAAATACCAGCGGTAACAGGATAAGTTGTGAGTGTGCAGCGAATAAAATTCCCCACAGAGTTAGAACTGGAGCGATTACCTGCCGATGGCGGTGAACATTGGAACCGCCTTGTATTCGAGCAAAGCCCATACCTGCTACAGCATGCTGCCAACCCGGTAGACTGGTACCCCTGGGGAGAGGAGGCTTTTGCCAGGGCCAGGCTCGAAAACAAACCCATCTTTCTTTCCATTGGTTATGCCACCTGTCATTGGTGCCATGTAATGGAACGGGAGTCGTTTGAAGATAATGAAGTAGCCGCCCTGCTGAATCGTGACTTTATCGCGATTAAAGTCGACCGTGAAGAGCGGCCCGATATTGACCAGTTATACATGGCTGCCTGTCAATTGATGAGTGGCAGTGGCGGCTGGCCGTTGACTTGCTTCCTGACTCCGCAAACCGAAGTTTTCCTGGCAGCTACCTACTTCCCCAAACGTGGACGCCAGGGTCGTCCAGGAATGATGCAATTACTGCCGAATGTTGCTGCTGCATGGCAAAGCCAAGCGGATGACCTGCGGAAAACCGCAGCTGAAATTATCCAGCACCTGCAGGCTCGTAACCAACCCGCCGACGGTGGCTTATTGGCTGACAAGATTGACTACAAAGCCCTGGAATTACTCGAATCTAGTTTTGATCACGATAATGGGGGCTTTGGTAAGGCTCCAAAATTCCCCAGCCCGCACCAATATTTATTTCTACTCCGGCACTGGTATAAAACCGGGGAACAACACACACTGGATATGGTTATCCGTTCGTTGAAAGCTATGCGTCTGGGCGGTTTGTTTGACCAGGTTGGTTTTGGTTTCCACCGTTACAGCACTGACATTCACTGGCTACTGCCACATTTTGAAAAAATGCTGTATGACCAGGCATTACTGCTGATGGCTTATAGCGAAACTTACGCCGCAACCCAGGATGAGTTTTTCAAACAAACGGCAGAAGAAATCATTAAATACCTCAGCACCCGCATGCAATCCAGTGAAGGTGGTTTCTTTAGTGCCGAAGATGCCGACAGCGAAGGTGTGGAAGGCAAGTTTTATGTCTGGTCTGCTGAAGAATTAACGGATGTTTTGGACAAACAGGAGCTAGACTGGTTTTCCAAAAACTTCAATATCCACAAGGGTGGAAATTTCAAAGATGAAGCAAGCGGTCAACCCAGCGGTGCAAACATTCCCTTTCTGAGCAGTTTACCGCTAGTCCAGGCAGAGCAGAGTGAACAGGAACTGGAGCAGTGGCAACGACTGTGGCAGCCGATACGCGAAAAATTATTCCAAAACCGCGAGCAACGTATCCACCCCCTGCTGGATGACAAAATACTCACCGACTGGAATGGCCTGATGATAGCAGCACTGGCACGTGCATCCCTGCTGCTGGACAACGCCCGGTGCCTGGAAATGGCAGAGAGCGCATTCAGCTTTATTCAGAAAAAGCTCAGCACTGATGATGGCCATTTGCTTAAGCGATATCGCAAGGGTAATGCCGGACTACCTGCACACCTGGATGACTACGCTTTTATGAGTTGGGCTGCATTTGAACTGCATCAGGCCACGCTTAAGATCGATTATTTAGAGCTGGGGATAGGCTGGACACATGCAAGCCTCGAAATGTTCTATGACCAGGAGGGAGGCGGCTTTTATTTCACTGAAGCCAGTACAGAACTCGCCATTCGCTCAAAAGATGCCTACGACGGTGCCATTCCATCCGGTAATGCAGTAATGGCACGTAACCTGGCACATCTATTTCAATTAACCGGCGAGCAAAAATGGCAGGAATATTTTGATTCATTAGTAGCAGCCTTTGCCCCGCAGGTAAACCGCTACCCGCCGGGCCACAGCTTTTTATTGCTTGCACTTGAATTAATGCACGGGGAAAACCAGAACCTTGTGTTTTCGGGCAGTGAGATAAATGCAGAAATACTGGCCCCGGTAAAAGGCCGTTACCTGCCAAACAGTATGTTCCTGGGGCTGACAGTAGAAAACCAGTCCGAGATTCACAAAATTGCCCCATTCACATCCAGCTTTCAGGTCGGCGAACGCAGCCTGCACCTTTGCCGGGACTTTAGCTGTGAACTACCGATTCAGGGCAGTTTAAAAATTCAGGCCAGGCTCAAAAACCTGGAGTAGCATGGGGTCTGAGTCAAATGCACATTCGGGCGATGAGAAAATCACTGCTGAAAAAGTGCGTTTGACTCCGACCCCGTGAGTACTCCACTATACCTGTCAACAGGTTCTCGCAGACCCAGCTCACTTTAAAGGCATTTAAAATGAAATCTTCCAGTATTCTCAGCCTGCTGCAGCTTATTGTGATTGCAGTGCTGGTAATTAAAATTATCGGCCTGGATAAACAACTACAATTATTGAACAGCACAAATCAGGAAAACCTTTCCACTGCCCAGGGTTTGGAAAAGTTAGGCGGCCTGGATAATCATACAAATGAGTACATCTGTCCTCCAGTCACTTCCGTTTGTAACATTAATTCGAGCACCATCAAGCAGATAGTAAGTCTTATTGATGAAAAATTTGCTAATATGTACCTGTCAATGCCCATCGATCAACGTAGCATTGAGCCTGAGGATCACCTCCTGGATGATCCTCAACAAACAGATCAGGCAGTTCAGCTCGAACGAGTGAACCAGGAACTGGATCATTTCCTGGATCTGGGTGTGATTCCAGAACAAAAAATGGAGGAACTGTTAACCGAAATCGCTCAACTTAATGATCATGAGCGCCAACAGGCACTGCGCAGGCTTGTAAAGGCTATGAATTCCGGGGATCTCGACGCGCATTTTTAGTATTTTAATAAAGGAGAGGTAGGATGAAAGTTAAATATTTAGTAGCTGCTACTGCATTAATATTGGCATCAGCGCCTGTTTATGCAGGTCAGTATTTGGAAGTAGCTGTCGAGGTTGATACCGTCGCTATGTCAGCTAGCGGTAGCATGTCAACAGCACGCTTTTCTGATAATGAGATTGAATTTATTGGCTGCGGAACCACGGTTTTCCTGAATCCCGATGGGTCAACTTACAATTTTGGTTTCTGCCAGGCAGCAACAACTGACAATGTAAGAGGTTTCTGTAACAGCGACAACCCGGGAATTGTGGCCCAAATGGGAGAAGCAAGTGCCTACTCATATCTTTCATTTAACTGGGATGTAGATGGCATATGTACCCGGGTCAAACATTCCACTCAGTCATTTTACATTCCTGAGCATCTCGATGGAAATCCTGGTCGGGGACATTAATAAAACCATAGCAAACCGCACCAAAACAAAAACGCCTCCATCGTGAGGCGTTTTTTAATACTCAGGCGCGGGGTCCACACAGGGGTCAGATTCAAACGCCATATACAAGGTACAACAAAACACCAACGATAAAGGCGTTTGAGTCTGACCCCGCTCCAGGCAGACCAGGGAACATTCAACTGGGGCCACTGTTGGCTTTAACCTTGCGGTTATTTAAAAAACTAATCTTCCAACGTCCAGTTTCTGTATTTCGTAGCAGGACAGCATCCATTCGATCACCATCGAAATCACCGAGACCAGCAATCTGCTAAAAGCAGATTCAACAAGCTCATGAAAAGCTTCAAATTCACTTTCGCATAATAGAAACTTATAGTCTAGACTGAGGTTAAGGCAGTTTTTTACTGTGTGACCTCAGGTTGGAGATAACCATGAATAAATTCTTTCTGTTTTTTTGTAGCCTTTGCTTTTTACTCATAATTCCGCTTACCACAGCGCAGGCTGGCACTGTCGTTATTGATCAGACCCAGCCTATTGTTGATGATGCAGTGGGCGGCCTGGCTATTGGCGGGGCAAGCGAGCAAATACTGGCACAAACTGTAACTGCGGGACTGGATGGAATACTACAGGGTGTTTTCCTGCCTGTGGCTTGTCAGTCCGGCAAGCTTGTAATCGAAATTGTTGCACTCAATGGTGATGAGCCTGGAAATGTGGTATTACGCCGGAAGCAAATTCCCGCCTCCAGGGTCGCAAATATTGGCCCATTATTTCAGTACTTCAAAATGGGAGGTCACCTGACTTTAGCTACTGGAGATCGCTTTGCTATCGTACTTAGCAATCCCCTGGGCTCCTGCGGGATCTTTCGTAGCCCGGAAGGCGACTTTTACACTGGCGGTGAAGGATTCTTTGATGCCCGCCCAAATGCACCGGGATGGGTTCCCTTCTCTGAAACAGAGACCCGACTCGACCTGCCATTTTCAGTCTTGGTAAAAATACCCTAGTAGGCAAGCAATCCAGGCGTCGAAGAACCGGGGTCGGGGTCAAATGCACTTCCTCATCAATGCATTATTGATTGCCTTGATGTGCATTTGACTCCGACCCCAGCATTTATAAAATAAAGTTACCAGCACCAAAATCATCCACCGTAGCATTCTGCCCAGGACCAACTATACAAGCTGATGTAGCAACACCTAGCTCAATATCCGGTGGGCTTGAAGTATTAGCAAAACCGGAATTTTCGACAATCGTCCAGCCAACACTCCCTTCAAGCCTTATACCTGCACGAATTTCACCAAGAGCATTGCCGGATACCAGGCCTTTTGAAACACCTTTACCGCTGGCATGAACAAACAACAGGTCCAGGCCTTCCGGTTCCGCGCCAACCAGCAGGGTATTATCTGTAATTAATGTAGTAATTTTTTTGGGTAAATAATCGCTGCGAACCCTGATGATTTCTCCCCGTAATGCTTCTGAAACATCAAACTTGTTTTTATGAATTACCACCCTGTTAAATGCTGGTGTCATTGCATTTTCTGTTCTGGCTGTTACAGAAATTAAGCTAAAAGCAATACCATCCAGCTTGTCCTTCACAAACTTAAACTCGTTCGAAAAGATAGTTGTAGACTGATTTGCATCTACAATTTCAACGGCAAGGCCATTACGCATAGAAAACTTATTAAAATTGATATCAACCTGTGCACCGCTTTTCATTCCCAGTAAAATACCCCGCCGGGCAATAATTTCGCTCCGATTTAATTTAAAGGTACCTAATAAATTATTAATACAGCCATCCCCCAGGACAAGGGAATCGGTAAATACCGCAATAGGCCTGGTCACCCTGTCGGTAGCAAGCTCAACAAGCTTTATCCGATCGACTACACCAAAAATCACGTCATTACCGCACACCGTATTTGTCGCCGGCCTGCCCGTAAACATCAACAGCGAAAAAATAAATTCACTGTCTACACACGGATCATCCGCCAGGATGGTCATATAGCGAATCCGCGGTTCACCGTTGCTGAATTTTATTGCTGAAGAATACGTGTTGGAAAAAACAAATGCCGCACAGTCAACTGATCGATCAATAACCTGAATTGTTGTCGAACTAATACTGGCCCCCTCAAAAGTACCCTTGAAGTTCTCAACCAGTAAATTGCTAATATTGTAGGTGTGTTTTCCTAGCCGGACTGTTGGAATATTAGTTGCAATAGCTGCATCCAGGGCGCATTGGATATTATCCGTATCATCAACCCCGGTGGGTTCAACATTTATCACCAAAACAGCAGTATCCAGCTGAACATAAGCATCATCACAGCCGACACTATCGGCCAGTACGGTACTGCAAATAAAGAACAGCGGGATAGCAGTAATAGCTTTGAGTGTGAATTCGTAGCCGTTTTTTAATAACATCAGGTTGTGCCCCATTTTAATTTAGCGTGCACCGAATAAAACCTATTCAAATTGAACATGCAGTTATACACAAATATAGTGAAACCTTATGATTTTAACTGATATTTCAAGCTACAGTTTAAATACGATGTAAAAACTGCCCACAAACCAGGGGTCAGACTCAAGAGACTACCCCGAGCCAGGCCCGGGGCAATCGTTACTAGACAGTTATCAATAAGGAATCATCCATTCCTGATTCGGGGTGATTCGGGTTTTACCACTGGTAAACTGACGCCCGTTCATGATGAATATCCACCAACCGCCTGTTAGCCTGTTCTGCAGGAGAATGTCTCCCCGGCTATTGCCGTTGAAGTCACCCGTGCCCATCATTTCCCAGTCCAGGCTGGGGAATAACCAGGTGGGGCCGCTGTTGGCTTTGACCCAGCGATTGTTGATGAAGTTAATTTCCCAGCGCCCGGTTTGCATATTGCGGACCAGGACATCGGTTTTACCGTCACCGTCAAAATCATTCAGTCCCGCCATTTGCCAGTCTAAATCCCTGGTGATTAAGGTTTTACCACTGGTAAACAATCGACCGTTCATCAGGAAAATCCGCCAGTCTCCGGTAACGCTGTGACGAATCAATATGTCGCCGCGACCATTGCCGTTAAAATCACCTGTACCCATCATTTCCCAATCCAGGCTTGGGAATAACCAGGTGGGCCCACTGGATGGTTTGACCCAACGATTATTCATAAAGTTAATCTTCCAGAAACCGGTCAGTCGATTACGCAGCAGTACATCATCTTTGCCATCCCCGTCAAAATCACCCAGACCGGCCATCTGCCAGTCCATATTGGTGGTGATTAAGGTTTTACCACTGGTGTAAGTTCGGCCATTCATGATAAATATCCACCAGCCTCCGGTAACCCGGTTACGTAGCAGGATATCTCCGCGGCCATTGCCATTGAAATCACCTGTTCCCATCATTTCCCAGTCTGGGCTGGGGAATAACCAGGTGGGGCCACTGTTGACTTTAACCCAGCGATTATTGAGGAAATTAATTTCCCAGCGACCGGTCAGCAAGTTACGCAGCAGTACATCACCTTTGCCATCAGCATCAAAACTTGTAAACCGATGAACATGCATATGATTCAGGATGGTGACTTCATAGTCATCAGTCTTGGTGATACCGCCTAATGAATAACTAGCCGTTATAGTTACCTGCTGGTCACTGCTAATACTCCCTGCGGTAAGTAACCCTGAACTGCTGATGTTGGTAAAACCTGAGTTCTCATTCCAACTGGCGGGCAGGGTTACAAGCTGGCTGCTGCCATTGCCAAAAAAGGCTGTGGCTGTATATTGGGCCGTGCTGATTTCGTCAACTGCGATTGGTCCGCTAATAGTAAGGCCGGTTAGTTCACAAAGTCCTGCATCGGTAATACTCCAGCCATGAGTAGCAATCATGTTGGCCCTGGCTGCAACGGCCTGGGCCGAGCAATACATTGAGTTGCCGCCACTAAAGCTTACGCCTGGTTGAAGCACCTGGGCATTCCAGCCAATCAGCAGGCTATCGTAGTTGGCAGTTGAAAGTGTTACACCCTGGAACATATCTGCAGCATCTGTTAATTGCGTAACATCCCAGCTACTGAGATTCCGGTCAAATGCCGTGGCACCCCAAAACATTCTTCCCATGTGGGTTACTGCTGCTGTATTCCAGCCACTGACATCAGGATTTGCTGATGTGGCATTCCTGAACATATCTGGCATAAATACCACCATAGCTGTATTCCAGCCACTGGTGTCAGGATTAGCCAGAGGGGCATTGAAAAACATAACTGCCATACTTGTCACTGCGGCTGTATCCCAGCCACTGGTATTCGGGTTGGCTGCGGTAGCATTCCTGAACATTTCTGACATGGTTACTACTGTGGCTGTATTCCAGCCACTGGTATCCGGATTAGCCAGGCTTGTGTAAGAAAACATACCAGACATATTCATAACAGCTGCCGTATTCCAGCCACTGGTATCCGGATTAGCAGATGTGGCTCCAGAAAACATGGTTACCATGGTTACGACTGCAGATGTATCCCAACCGCTGGTATCAGGATTTGCTGATACAGCAAATTTAAACATATGACCCATATTGACTACTGCGGCCGTATTCCAACCGGAAGTATCCGGATTCGCTAACAGCGCATTGAAAAACATAGCTGACATATCTTTCACTGCGGCTGTGTTCCAGCCACTGGTGTCCGGATTGGCTAAATCGGTTTCAGAGAACATCGAACCCATGTCTATAACTGCCGTTGTGTCCCAACTACTTGTGTCTGGGTTAGCTGAGGATGCACCCCAAAACATGGCCGACATATCTGTAACAGCAGATGTATCCCAGCCACTGGTGTCCGGATTGGCTGATATTGCAAAAGAAAAGAGACCTCCCATATCTATGACCGCAGCGGTACTCCAACCACTGGTATTCGGATTGGCCGAAGTAGCACCTCTAAACATTAAATTCATGGACCTTACTGATGCTGTATCCCAGCCACTGGTATTTGGCTCAGCTGAAGTGGCATTTAAAAACATTCCTCCCATATCTGTTACTGAGGCTGTATCCCAGCCACTGGTATCCGGATTAGCTTTATCGGCACTAAAAAACATAGCTCCCATATTGATAACTTCAGATGTGTCCCAGCCACTGGTATCCGGATTGGCTGAGTCAGCGCCTGAAAACATATTGGACATATCTGTAACTGCCGAAGTATCCCAACCACTAGTGTCTGGATTAGCGGTGAATGCACCTTGAAACATATGATTCATCCGTGTAACTGCAGCGGTATCCCAGCTACTGGTATCAGGATTAGCTATAGAGGCACTTCGGAACATACTAGCCATATTTGTTACTGTGGTAGTATTCCAGCTACTGGTATCCGGGTTTGCGGAGGATGCACCTGAAAACATATGTGTCATATTTGTGACTGTTGACACATCCCAACCACTGGTATCCGGGTCGGCCAGTGCAGCATTAAAAAATATTCCACTCAGGTCTGTTAGAGCAGAGAAATCGGGGATATCCGTAGCCGTCACCTGGAGGTTAACTGCCCCTGCAAAAGCAGAATTCATGCTTTTCCATGCATTGCTTCCCCATTGAACCAGGGATAGAATTTTTTCTTCATCACCGCCATTGTTGACGCGAATAGCAGTATAGGTGCCACGAATCCTGATCGTCTTTACACCGGCCACTGCATAAGCATGGGTAACCGTACCGCTAAGGCCGATTTCATCAAAGGTACCGTCATTATTCCAGTCCACATCATAGGGACCGCCTTGCATCGGCACTGTTATTGAAGCGGCATTTGAGCTACCGGGATTATTGGTTTTCCAGGTTGTAACGAAGTGATCCGAGGGAGCTGCAAGGGCTGCAACTGTGTATAAACAAGCGCCTATAAACAAGCCCGCCAGTACTGAAACCTTAATGTAATTAATATGATTTAATGGATAAAGTTGTTTCATTACATACACCTCTCTTTGTTGGGGCCTGAGGTTGAAACCCTGGGGGGTCAAACCCGGGGTCGGAGTCAAATGTACTTTAACAATGGTGATTTTTTTTCACTATCGTTAGTGCATTTGACTCCGACCCCTACCCTGTTTTGTTTAATAGCTATTAATAAGGAATCTTCCACTCCTGGTTTGAGGTTATCGGGGTTTTACCATTGGTGAATATTCGACTGTTCATCAGGAACATCCACCAGCCGCCCGTTTGATTATTGCGCAGCAAAATATCACCACGGCCATTGCCGTTAAAATCACCGGTACCCATCATTTCCCAGTCCAGGCTGGGGAACAGCCAGGTGGGCCCGCTGTTCGCCTTAACCCAGCGGTTGTTGAGGAAGTTAATTTCCCAGCGACCCGTAGTCATATTACGCAGCAAAACATCGCCCTTACCGTCATCATCAAAACTGGTAAACCTGTGCACCGGCATCTGCGATTGTTGTTGCGGCGGGGGAGCTGTTTTGGAATCAATAATTACATAGACAGCCCCCGCTTCCTCTACTGCGTTATTAGCCTGGTTACCGTCAACACCTTTGGCATTGCTAGCTTCGTCGGTTGCCCCAACCACCAGCGTGTTACTGGAAATGGCAACAGCACCGCCAAACCAGTCAAATGAATCCCGATTTGATGCCTTAATATGGGCTTGCTGGGTCCAGACACCTGATGCGCGGATAAAGGCATAAGCGGCACCTGAACCTGATGAGTTATTACTACTCGTATCACCGTTAATACCAATAGCATCGCTGTCCTCACCGTTGGCTCCTACCAGTAGTCTATCCTCGGAAATAGCTACAGAATAGCCAAACTCATCACCGCCATCGTTATTCGATGCTTTCAGGTAAGCCTGTTGACTCCAGGCACCGGCGTTGCGGATGAAAACATACGCTGCACCTGCATACCAGGCATCGTTATTAGTCTGGTTACCATTCACACCAGTTGAGCTGCTAGCTTCCTCAGTTGCACCTACTACTACCGTGTCAGCAGAAACTGCAACAGACCAACCAAAGTAATCCCCGGATTCTGTATTTGAAGCCTTCAAATACGCCTGTTGACGCCAGACTCCTAAGGTACGGACAAAGACATAAGTTGCGCCTGAATCTTTTGCTGAATTATCGGCCTTGGCTCCATTCACGCCTTTTGCTTTGCTGTCTTCCCGATGGGCACCAACTACCACTGTATCCCCAGAAATTCCAACAGTCTTGCCAAACTGATCATCACGCTCCGTATTTGAAGCTTTCAAATAGGCTTGCTGATTCCACTTGCTGCCAGAAAGGGTAAAGACATAAGCCGCACCAGCTCCCCAGACAGATTCATTATTCTGATTACTATTCACGCCCACAGCATTGCTGTCCTCGTGATAAGCGCCTGCAGCCAGAGTATTGCCGGAAATTCCAACAGCCCAGCCAAATCCATCAGTTACATCAAAATTTGATGCTTTAATAAAGGCCTGTTGACTCCATGTACTGGCTGATCGTGTAAATACGTAAACACCCCCGGATTCAAAAAATCCACTAGATTCAGCCGGAGCCCCAACCACCAGCGTATCCCCGGAGATTGCTACAGAAAAACCAAATTCATCTTCGGTATCAGTATTGGAAGCTTTTAAATAAGCCTGCTGACGCCAAACACCGGAAGAACGGACAAATACATAAACAGCACCTGATTCAGCAGCCGAATTGTTGGCCTGGTTACCATTTACACCTTTTGCATTGCTGTCTTCTCCCGGCGCACCTACAACCAGGGTATCACCGGAAACTGCAACTGAGAAACCGAAGTTATCCTCAGCCTGGGTATTAGAAGCTTTTATGTAAGCCTGTTGGCTAAACCGCGGATCTATAGTTAACGGATAGACGGCTGAATGGTCATTGATAGATAATGACAGGGTATTTTCCCGTAGGTGCATGCTTGCTGGAATTTCAGCCCCCGTGCTATCCCACACTATAAGTTTGTCGTAACTGATTTTATTGGCAAAGCTCAGGCTGTTGCCTTTTTGCACAACATCTAAATCCGTGCTTAATCTCATTTGCAGGGTTAACGGACCACCCTGTAGTGATTCCGCGGGCCGGTGCTGTATCTCAAACCACTGCTCCAGGCTGCTGCTGGAATTTGTCCAGATTTCGCTTATATTTTCATCCCACTGATAGATGATTTTTTCATCAACCAGCACAATTTTCTGCGGTTTGGTAGATTCTTTCTGGGTGGAATATCCTATTGACCTCAATTGCAAACCAATAAAGTAGTCGCTGTCATCAGCCTGATGCGGCGTCAGTGTGGTTCGGCCATCCGCGGCAAAATTAACATGCCAGCCGTTGGCCGGATTAGTCGAGGCATAACCGCCACCCTTGCTGGCAAAGAACCTGTAGCTGTTTTCATCCAGCTGTGCCTTGATCCCATCCCACTCACGCTGGCTCAAGCCATCTGGAGTTAGTTGGCCCGGGACTTTTTGTATATTATCAATCGGCGGAGTACTGCTAGCAAAACCCTGTACTGTAATTGGTGCATTACCAGCCTGAGTCAGAAAAGCTGCAGTTATTAGAAGAATAAATAGAAAGCATCGCAGCAGGAAAGACCACTGAAACCGCCCTGGACGGGTGAACATAACGTTTCCCCATTGCCCATTAGCTTGTCGGAACACACCTGTATTTGCTTTGCCTGCCCTGCCCGACTTCAAACATTTTGTTTGAAAGAAAATTTATTAAGTATCCAGATTTCCCGACCAGCCAACAGTATCCTTAGAGTGAAAATACCGGACCAAACGCACGACACAACTTCGCGCTGCAAACAAACGATACATGAATATTTTACACCAATAAACAAGTGGAAGAACTGACTTGCATCAGCTAACTAATCGATTATTAATACCTACGGAGTCGTGGTCAGGTACACATGGAAAAGGCAGTTGTTTTTTTACGCTACTACAGGGACTGGGGTCGGAGTCAAATGTGCTGATAATGATGAATTATTTTAACTTTGATACTGTGCATTTGACTCCGACCCATGCAACTTATTAACCGTACTCAGAGTGAGCTAATATAAATGTAGTCAATCAGTTGATTAAGCAAATAGATTTGTGAATAAGGCCAGTGAGCGAGAAATGCCCAGGTAATATCATCGGTCATATCCTGATCTATGCTATTGATACCGGTAAGGGGAATTTCCACCTTATCGATGCCCATAAGTATCGATAAATTGGTGGCTCCGATTTGAATATACAGATTGGCAGTAACCATTCGTGAAACAGAAAATGTGGTTTGATCACTGTTGCCCGACAAGTCATCTGTTGTCCGATGGGAAGTTGTCCTGATTTCGTCAACCGAAATTTTATGGACCGGTTGGCCACCGCCAACAGTAGCCACATCACTACAATCATTCCCAGGCTGATGCCGGAGTTTCAAATTAAAGTGTGTATCCAGGCGTGAAGACCCCTCGGTCACAAGCACTGGCACCGTCAGTGCGTAGTGCTTGCCTGTAAGAAACTCCACAAAGGGTATGCGTTTCATAACATATGTTTTACCCCCAAGTTCAACAGTCTCTCCGGGCTCCAGCTTATGTGAGGCATATTGTATTGTATGAGGTGAGTGGAGCTCAGTTGCCCCTTCATGTGTACGCTCGCACGGGGCGGCATTTAGTGTTGTTGCAACAAAACAAACCAGAACGATGAGTAATTTATTCATTGTGTAATTTCCTTAGGTGAATTTCGGTTTTGAGCGACTGGCATATGCTGCATCAGGAACAATGCTGGATACCGCACCCGAGAAAACTCGATTCAGGGAACCACTAATTTTTCATCATCTTGCATGTTATACCTAAAGCAGAAATATTTTCGTGCGTCCCTAATAATTAAATATAGAACATATTTCTGAAATATCTACTTAGACGAGCCGAGTCGAAGGAAATGGGTCGGAGTCAAACGCACTCACGATAGTAAATAAATTTACCATTGAAAAAGTACATTTGCCTCTGCCCCTGCCCTGTTAATAAGGAATCATCCATTCCTGGTTTGAGGTTATTGGAGTTTTACCATTAGTGAATATACGGCCGTTCATCAGGAACATCCACCATCCACCGGTTTGATTATTGCGCAGCAGGATATCCCCACGCCCATTGCCGTTAAAGTCCCCAGTACCCATCATTTCCCAATCGAAACTTGGGAATAACCAGGTCGAACCACTGTTGGCTTTGACCCAGCGGTTATTGATGAAGAATATCTTCCAGCGTCCGGTGAGTTGATTACGCATCAGCACATCCGCTTTGGCATCACCGTCAAAATCATCCAGCCCGGCGATCTGCCAGTCCAGGTCCTGGGTGATCAGGGTAATCCCACTGGTAAAATTGCGTCCATTCATAATAAATATACGCCAACCACCGGTAAGCCGGTTGCGAATAATAATGTCATCGCGCCCATTAGCATTGAAATCACCCACTCCCATCAATTCCCAATCCAGGCTGGGAAACAGCCAGGTGGGGCCGCTGTTGGCTTTAACCCAGCGGTTGTTGATAAAGAATATTTGCCAGCGACCGGTGTTAACGTTGCGCAGCAGTACGTCGGCTTTACCGTCACCATCAAAATCACCCAGCCCTGCCATCTGCCAGTCCAGGTTGGGGGTGATCAGGGTTATTCCACTGGTAAAGGCCCGGCCATTCATCAGGAATATCCGCCAGCCACCAGTAACCCGGTTGCGAATGAGTACGTCACCACGACCATTGCCATTGAAATCGCCGGTGCCCATCATTTCCCAGTCAAAGCTGGGGAACAGCCAGGTGGGGCCGCTGTTAGATTTAACCCAGCGGTTGTTGAGGAAGTTAATTTCCCAGCGACCCGTGGTCATATTCCGCAGCAAAACATCGACCTTGCCGTCATCATCAAAGCTGGTAAAGCGTACAACCGGCATTAGCAGTGAGTCTGGTGGCAGGTCGCCACTGAAGACTTCAGTGCTCTTATCACTGATAACAATATTTGTGTTGTTGCCGTTACTTTTGGTTTCTGTTTTGACGATAAAGTAGTACAACTGCCCTGGGTTAAGACCGGTTACAGTATGCTGGGTGCTACTCTTATTCGCGCTGATTCCACCATTTTTATAAGGTCCTCCCGGAGCCGTGCCATACCAGACTCGGTAGCCGCCAGGATCTGCAGTGTATTCAATGGAATCCCAGGTCACTGTAACCGCGTTTGTACCTGCACCACCGACATTGCCCAGAACAGGTGCAATGGTCTGGGTTGTACTCCAGTCGGAAATAGATTTTGAATCCAGGAAAACGTCCAGTGCATTATCAGTGGTATACAAGGCATTCCAGTCGAGGTCGATATTACTTAATTCGGAAAGATTCATTAATTCCGCTGGAATAGAACCTCTTAGCATATTCCCGGATAGGTGCAGCCAGTATAAATTTGTAAGTTGCCCAAGCACCGCCGGTATTCGTCCACTTAGATGATTGTTTTTTAACACCAGGTACTTCAGGTTGATCAACTTTCCAAGTTCGGCTGGTATCACCCCGTTAAGCCGGTTATTCTCCAGTTTAAGTTGCCAAAGATTGACCAGGTTACCCAATGTTGCCGGAATACCCCCGCTGAGCTGGTTGTTGTTAAGTGCCAGGGAACCCAGATTTTCCATGCTGCCAATTTCAGTCGGTATAGTCCCACTAAGCTGGTTGTTGTCCAGCATAAGCCAGGCCAAATTACTCAATTCTGTTAGTTCAACAGGAATCGTCCCATCCAACTGGTTGGAAGATAATTCCAGGCTATTTAAATTAGTCAGGTTGCTGAGTTCAACCGGGATATTACCCGTCAGCTGATTATTGATAAGTCCAAGCGCCCTCAAATTAAGCAAATCACCCAGTTCAACGGGAATTGAACCCGTCAACTGATTGTCACCAAGATTCATATTCCGCAATACAGACAGCTTGCCCAGTTCAACGGGGATAGACCCGGTAAGCTGGTTGTCGTGCAAATACAGACCATCCAGGCCTGTCAGGTTACCTAGCTCAAAGGGGATCGAACCACTTAGCTGGTTTTGAGACAAAAACAGTGTATAAAGATTACCCAGGTCACCCAGTTCAACTGGAATGATCCCGCTTAGTTGATTGCCAGATAACCATAAAGTCTCTAATAGATTCAACTTACCAAGGGCGGGCGGTATCGGCCCGGTTAGCTGGTTGTTGGATAGGTACAGGCTATTCAGGTTAGCAAGATTTCCAAGTACTGGTGGGATTGAGCTACTCAACTGATTACTAGACAGGGAGAGAAACTTCAGCATAGGCAAGTTGACAAGCGCTGTAGGTATCCTGCCAACCAGGTTATTGCTTGGCAGGAGGATCCAGGTAACATTTGGATTTTCACCCGGAGTACAGCTCACCCCATACCAGTCATCAGCACACGGATCGCCATTAAGCCAATTGGTATGATTAGTCCATCCGGAGCCAGAGGTGACGTTATACAGTGTTACCAGAGCCGATCTTTCTGATGGGGGAACAGCTGCAAGTACAGTACTAAGGGAGAAAAACAGGGAAATAGAAATTAGTGCAAATCGTTTCATGATGTACATCCTCTTCTACCTACGAGTGTACTCCTCGGCAGAAAAGGTAACTTGATTTACATCAGTTCGTCAGCGGGAGAAAAAATGTTCCAGGCTACTGTTCGCGCTGGTGCAGTAGCTCAAGAGGTCGCGAACAAGGGGTCGGAGTCAAATGCGCTAAAGCTGTGTGAAGTTAGTAAGTTTTCTAACGCATTTGACTCCGACCCCGGTTTCTTAGTAGGGAATTTCCCACTCCTGATCCGGGGTGATCAGGGTTTTACCACTGGTGAAGTTGCGGCCGTTCATCAGGAATATCCACCAGCCACCGGTTTGTTTGTGGCGCAGTAAAACATCACCGCGGGTATTGCCATTGAAGTCGCCTGTACCCATCATTTTCCAGTCCAGGCTAGGGAACATCCAGCTGGGGCCGCTGTTGGCTTTTACAAAGCGGTTGTTGATGAAATTAATTTCCCAGCGACCTGTGACGGTATGGCGAACCAGCACATCATCGTTGCCGTCACCGTCAAAGTCAGCCAGTCCGGCGATCTGCCAGTCCATATCCTCGGTGATCAGGGTTTTACCACTGGTGAAGTTGCGCCCGTTCATAATAAAGATCCACCAGCCACCGGTGACCTTATGACGCAGCAGGATATCTGCACGCCCATTATTGTTGAAATCGCCGGTCGCCATCATCTCCCAGTCTAGGCTGGGGAACAGCCAGGTGGGGCCGCTGTTGGCTTTAACAAAACGGTTATTCAAAAAGAAAATCTGCCAACGGCCGGTGATGCGGTCACGCAGCAACACGTCGTCTCTACCATCGCCATCAAAATCACCCAGCCCGGCCATTTGCCAGTCCATATCCACGGTAATCAGGGTTTTACCACTGGTGAAATTGCGGCCGTTCATCAGGAATATCCACCAACCGCCAGTAATTCGGTTACGTAGCAGAATGTCGCCGCGGCCATTGCCATTAAAGTCACCGGTACCCATCATTTCCCAGTCAGGACTCGGGAACAGCCAGGTAGGACCACTGTTGGCTTTAACAAAGCGATTATTGAGGAAGTTAATTTCCCAGCGGCCAGTTTCTGTGTTGCGAACTAGCACATCACCTCTACCATCATCATCAAAACTGGTGAACTGGCGAACGCGCATCTTTGCTTGAGCGGTATTTGCACTGAAGCCCTGATCTGGCTGGCTAAAATCACTACACTTACCACTGAGGCAGGCTTTTACCCGGTACCAGTAACTGGTATCTATTATGCTATTCAGGTCATCAAAGCTATTACCTGCTGGAAAGCCGATCGCTGCACCACAGGTGCCTGTACCTGCACCCGTACAGCGGTATACCCGATAGCCGCTTGCATTTACAACTTTGTCCCAGCTTATTGCTACATGGTCGGGAAATCCGCCATCTGATGCACTGACATTCAGTGGGGGTGAAAGCACGTTTGGCGGCTTTGTATCATCCCACCACAAGTTGTAGGCGTTGCCTGCATCACCAAAAAACACAAGGATATAGTAGGTTCCAGGTTCCGGCACAACGACATCGATATACTCATCATCATTTGTAGTAGCGCTTTCGCTGTGGGTAATACCTTCAGAGTCGATCAGCTTAATATCGATATCACCCTGGTCGTGGGTAAATCGAACATCTACTAAAACCCGGGTGGAATCAGCATCGACTTCTATCTGGAACCAGTCATCATCCGACTGGACGCCGAAACCGTCGATAGTGCTGAGCCAGGTTTGCTCATTTTCACTCAGGTCAAAAGCTGTTTCCCTGCTGTTATTTTCCTCATAATTGTCTTCCGAGGATAAAACGCCAAAGGTTACAGTTACTTCCAGATCCGAGGTCATTGTTATTTCGCAAGCCCCGGAACCGCTACAAGCCCCGCTCCAGCCGTTGAAACTGAAACCAAACGCCGGTACCGCTACCAGGGTGACAATACTGCTGCCGGGATACTGGGCAGCACATTCAGTACCGCAATCTATGCCTGCGGGAGTGCTTGTCACTGTGCCTGAGCCGCTTGTGGTTACCGTTAATGTATAGCGAGTTACCGGATCGACCCCGAAAGTTGCCGTTACACTCTTGTGGTTATTCATGGTTAGCTGGCATTCGCCGGTACCACTACAGGCACCACCGCTCCAGCCCCTGAATATATAACCTAAGTCCGGCGTTGCATTCAAGATCACAACGGTGTCTTCGTTGTAGTCGGCCGAGCACTCTGTGCCGCAGTCAATCACGCCATGATTATCTGTTACTAAACCAAAGCCTTCATTAAATACATTTAATGTATAGGTGACAGGCTGAACGACCGTTGCCCGGGCAATAGATGGGGTAATTCCGGAGATGACAAGGCAGACTACCGCAATTAAACCTAACACCTGCTTCCTGCAAGTCAGCGTGATGTTAAAACGGCCAAATGACTTAACCGTGGAAGAAAAAACAGATAATTCAAACATGATAGTAATAATCCATTAATGTTTAGGCATTCGACATCCGTGTCGAAACCGATTTGATTAGTGATAAATATCATATCTGCCGGGTGATTACAAGGTTGAAACAGGGGTCGGGGTCAAATGTACGAACAGGTGAGAAATATTTTCCCTCTGATATGTGCATTTGACTCCGACCCCGGATTTCCGTGCATTTGACTTTGACCCCGGGTTTTAACTTAATAGGGGATTACCCAGTCCTGATTTGGTGTCAGTGGGGTTTTTCCACTGGTAAAGCTGCGTCCGTTCATCAGGAATATCCACCAGCCACCAGTGGTTTTATTACGTAACAGGTTATCTCCCGTACCATTACCGTTAAAGTCACCCGTACCCATCAGTTCCCATTCCAGGCTGGGAAACATCCAGCTGGGGCCACTGTTAGCTTTGACCTGTCGGTGATTCATAAAATTAATTTGCCAGCGCCCGGTAACCAGGTTACGTAGCTGCAAATCGTCTTTACCATCACCATCAAAGTCATCAATAGCTACTATTTGCCAGTCCGGATCTGTAGTGATCAAGGTTTTTCCACCGGTGAATTCCTTACCATTCATCAGGAATATCCACCAGCCGCCAGTTAACCGGTTCCGCATGGCAATATCACTGCGCCCATTGCCGTTAAAATCACCCGTGCCCATGATCTCCCAGTCCAGGCTCGGAAATAACCATACGGGTCCGCTGTTGGCCCGAACAAACCGATTGTTTAAAAAGACAATTTGCCAGCGCCCTGTTACTTTGTTGCGCAGGATTACATCGTCTTTACCGTCACCATCAAAATCACCGACGCCAGCCATTAGCCAGTCCATATCGGAGGTGATCGGAGTCTTGCCGCTGGTAAAGTTACGGCCGTTCATCAGGAATATCCACCAGCCACCGGTAATCTGGTTGCGTAAGAGGATATCTCCTCGACCATTGCCATTGAAGTCACCCGCTGCCATCATTTCCCAGTCAAGGCTGGGGAATAACCAGGCAGGCCCACTATTAGATTTAACCCAGCGGTTATTGAGGAAATTCATTTGCCAGCGACCGGTAGTATCAATACTCCCCAGCAGGCTACTGGAGCCATCCAACGACAAACTACTTCCAGCTTGCCCAGCGCCACCTAAATCACGCAACAGCACATCACTTTTATTATCTGTATCGAAACTGGGCAGCCTGTGAACACGCATCAGGTTATGCGGGTTTGTACCCTCTCCCCTGCTGCCTTCATCTGCCGTACTGAACAGGCCGCATTTTCCGTCTGCACAGGATTTAACACGGTACCAATAGCTGGTATCAAGCTCACCGTCCGCATCCGTATAACTGGTATTATTGGGAAATGCAATCGCCGTTCCGCAACTGGCTGTATTCTCGTCCGTGCAGCGGAATACCCGATAACCTTCAGCGTCCGGCACTTCATCCCAGCTGATAGCTACCGAATCCACTGATGTTTTGTCGCTGGCACTGGTGTTTTCAGGCGGGGACAACCGATTTAGGATCGTTAGTACAGTAGATTCCGTTTTCCATAAATAAGTGACTTGTATTTCCACTTCCTGGTTGCTACTAACTGATAATGCTTTAAAAAGGCCTGAGCTGCTGATGGATGCAAATGGAGAATTTTCTAACCACTGGGCTTCTGTAGTGACATCCTCAGAGCTACCATCATCGAAATGTGCTGTCACCCTTAACTGTGTCTCGGAATTTTCGATAACTGCGCCAACGGACCAGATCACCAGTGATGTCATCTGCGGGGCTGCACATTGCCCCCCATCAGCTATTTCCCAGCCGTCCGAGTTGAGCATATTGTCACGAGCATCGATTGCTTCTTGTGAGCAGAATTCTGAGTCTCCACCACTAAATTTAACACCGGAGTTAAGGTTTTGTGCATCCCAGCCGGTTAACAGGTTATTGTAGTTAACCGTACTAAGCTTGACGCCTTCGAACATACCTTCTGCGTCAGTCAGTGAACCTACATTCCATGGCCCGATATCCTGATCAAAAGTTACTGCATTCCGAAACATACTGAGCATAAACTTAACTTCAGCAGTAGACCAGCCGCCTGCATCGGGATTAGCGGCGCTGGCACCATCAAACATATGGCTCATGTTGGTCACTTTAGAAGTATCCCAACTCTTGGTATCCGGTCTCGCAGCAGGAGCCTGCCAAAACATCCACCCCATATCCGTTACATTTGAGACATCCCAAAAAATCGTTTCCGGGTTGGCCTTTGTGGCACCGCCAAACATGCCAAACATATCCGTAGCACTGCTCGTATCCCAGTTTGCAGTCTGCGGTGCTGCTTTGCTGGCACCATCAAACATTGACCTGAAACTTTTTACGTTACCCGTATCCCAATTACCGGTAAACGGATCAACCAGCAGGGCATCTGCAAACATATACGCCATACTGGTAACCTGTGAAAAATCACCCCGGTCAGCTGTTATCTCGAGGTTTTTACAACCATAGAAGGCTGATTCCATCGTTGTCCATGCATTTGTTCCCCATCGGTTTACTGTGATAATTTTATTTTTATCACCCTCGTTATTGAAGCTAATTGTCTCAAAAGACCCTTCTATGGTCACAGTTTGGATTCCAGCCTCACCGAAATCGTGAGTAACGGGCCCTGTCAGTCCGAACTCATCGAAAATACCGTCACCATCCCAGTCCACATCATAAGGTCCTCCAACCATCGGAATAGTTATTGAGGTTGGATTTGAACTGCCGGGATTATCGGTTTTCCAGGTTGTTATAAATTGATCAAAAAGATCAGCCAGTGCGGCTTGTGGTGAAAACATGATCAGCAACATCAGGAGGATTTGTGCTAATAGCCCACACTTCAAGGCACCCGTTTGATGATATAAAAATCGCATATAAACTTCCCCATTTACAGAAACAGGGGTCAGAGTCAAATGCACTTAATCGGTGTTACATTAATTTACCATGGTAAGTGCATTTGACTCCGACCCCGACAGTTCAACGTGTTATGGAACTTCCCAGTCCTGGTTTGTGGTGATTAATGTTTTCCCACTGGTAAAATGTCGCCCGTTCATTATAAATATCCACCAACCCCCGGTTACGCTGTTGCGCAGGACGACATCGTCCCGGTTATTGGCATTGACATCGCCCGTTCCCTGCATTACCCAGTCCAGGCTTGGGAACATCCAGCTGAAACCACTGTTTGATTTAACAAAGCGATTATTCAGGAAGAAAATCTGCCAGCGCCCGGTTAATTTATTGCGCAAAAGTACATCATCTCTTGTATCACCATCAAAATCTCCAATACCGGCTATCTGCCAGTCCATATTCTGGGTGATCAGGGTTTTACCGCTGGTAAAGTTACGCCCGTTCATAATAAATATCCACCAGCCGCCGGTAATACGGTTGCGCAAAATGACGTCGCTACGACCGTTACCGTTAACATCGGCAGTTCCCATCATTTCCCAGTCCAGGCTGGGGAATAACCAGGTTGGGCCACTATTGGCTTTTACAAAGCGATTATTTAAAAAGAATATCTGCCAACGGCCAGTTACTTTGTTCCGCAAAAGCACATCATCCCGGCCATCACCGTCAAAATCACCAATACCGGCCATCTCCCAATCCACATTGGTGCTTATCAGGGTTTTGCCACTGGTGAAGTTACGTCCGTTCATCAGGAAAATCCACCAGCCACCAGTATTACGGTTACGCAGGAGGAAATCACCGGTACCATTACCGTTAAAATCACCCGTACCCTGCATTTCCCAGTCCAGGCTGGGGAACAGCCAGGTCGGGCCGCTGTTGGGCTTAACAAAGCGATTATTTAAGAAATTAATCTCCCAGCGACCGGTCAGCATATTACGCAACGAAACATCCGCTTTTTGATCAGCATCAAAACTAAGGAAGCGGTTAACCCGCATTTTTTCTTCCATAGCCGCCGTGCGGAAACCTTGATCAGCCGCACTGAAAGCACTGCACAGTCCGTTGGCACAGGCCTTCACGCGATAATAATAGCTGGTGCCTGCTGAACCATTAGGGTCATCAAAGCTCGGGCCTGTTGGAAAACCGGTTGCTGAGCCGCATGTACCGGTACTTGTACCTGCACAGCGGTAAACACGATAACCGGTAGCTCCAGGTGAGGCATTCCAGTTGATTCTTGTGTGGTCTGCAAAGGCACCATCGCTGGCATTGACGCCGGTTGGCACAGGAGGAATCAAACTGTTGGTGTCAACGGTCACCCTGAAACCATCGACGGTTGCCGCCTCGACTTTAATAACTATACTGTTGCCGGCATCTGTGAATGTTTCTCCTGGCCGAAACATAGTGCCTTCATTATCATTGGTGTTTGCAGGCGGGTTGTCTGTATCAACTGCCCAGGAAGGTTCTTTACGACCATTTACCACCTGGTAAATTATCACCGCATTGCCCGGCAGGGCACCATCATAATCGCCCTCCATCAACCTCGATTCTACGGTGTAGTAATCTGAACTACCGGGTATTGGAATACGAATCATACGGTAGTTAGCGGTACTGTTATCAGACATGGCATCAACCACCACTGTGGTTTTTATCCCGCTACCGACCTCCAGTAACTGCGCTCCGCTTATCCACCCAAGCTGAGCTTTATGATAAGCATTCGTGTGCTGGCCGCGTTGCCCATATACCGGATCATTGACGGCATATGCTGATCCTGCCCTGCTCATCACATCCCACAGATTGTCATAGGGATAATTATCATTATCCCAGTTGGTAGAATGTGGCAAGCCGAAACCATGTCCCATTTCATGGGCAATGATGGCGTTATTAGCATAGCCCCACGGCGGTTCCCAGGTCACACTCCATGACTTATTGACACCATCAAGCATCGTAAATCGACTACCACCCCAGGCAAAACCATCAAGATCATCATTGAACATCATATTGATGCCCTGGAACGGATTGCCTCCATTGGAGAAATCAACAAGAGGATCCGCAGCAGCGGTACAGTCATTAAACAACAGGCTTAAATCAGCTTCTTCTTCCCCATTCACCATCGGGATGTAGCTTTCACGCGTGCCCGGCAATACGACCCAGTCAATTGCAGTACTGCCTTCCACATTGATTGCAGCATAGGAATTTTCACGCCAGTAATGATCCATACCACCCGGCGTGTTGGAATACATGCCATTAAAGTACGCCAAATCCCTGGGTTCATCCGCCACATCAGAAAATTTACACAGAATTGAAACGAAAGGTTTTGAACCGGAAAAACCCTGTGCAGCCTGTGAGGATGCAGCTGCTTTATTGCCTCCACTGAGATCGCCCAATACAGTCATCGCAGCGACTTTACGTACAGTTTGCTTCTGGCTGGGAGCAGTTGACTGTAACTGATCTTCCCTGAGATAGACCCTGACACGTTTATTATTCCAGGCAAAAAAGTCACCGTTGGCAGAAAGCAACTCAGGACTGATAGACAACTCAGTCATGGTTCCATCATCCTCGGTCAAGGTTAATACCACTTTTGATGATTTGCCGGAATCCGCCTGAGGGTCACCGAATAGCGTAATCAACTGACCCGTTATTATTTCCTGTGCTCCCAGGCTCGAGAGAGGGGAAAATAGAACTGCCAGGGCAAATATAGTCAGTGTTATTGATTTTTGCCAAAATATAACTAGATTTACGTACTGACGATATAGATTATTTGATTGTATATACATACAGTTATAGCCTTCCCTACTACAGATAATATATTAACCCATACTAGTAAAACTACTACTTGAGAGTACAAATTGCAAATGTAGCAACTGGCCTGACAGGCAGCCAGTTTGAAAAGGAACCGCCCGTCCAGGCTATTGAATGTAACCGAGCGACTTTAAACGCTCCATTTGTTCTTCACTTAAATCACTTTCAATACTTTTACCGGCTGTGGCTTTTTGCATAACTGAACAGGGGTCTTTACCGACAATGATTTCCAGTGTTTGATACAACTGCTCAAGCTTTTCCGGGAAATCCAGTGCCAGGTCGTTGAGTTCTTTTGTATCATTTTGCAAGTCAAAGAGCCGTTCTGAAGATTCCGGCATACAGTCCAGCTGGTATTTATCATTTTCCATCAACATGCCAAACTGGCGTTTCAGTTTTGCCGTCATCGCCGTCGCAAGGATCGGGCGACGCTGCGGAACCCGGTTTAATAAATTGATACCATCTGTGATTTTATCGGTATCAATTCCAACGATGGCTAAAAGTGTTTTATAGAGATCAACATTGGAGTAGTTAATATCGGTACGCTTGCCGGAATTCATTCCGGGATGGGAAATGATCAGTGGTATTCGCAAGACCTCTTCATAAACGGAGTTGTGCTGAAGGCCACCATGATCCATGAATTCTTCCCCATGATCGGAAGTAAGCACAATAATCGTGCGTTTATCAATTCCCAGCGCCTGCAACTGTTCACGGATCGATTGAAAAATACTGTCAGCATAGAAGACTTCACCGTCATAAAGATCGCGCGCACGTTTCAGTTCTGCCGGGCTGTTTATTTCAAAATGACCTTTTGCACTTTTCTTAAAACGCCCCTTGTATCCCGGCTCATAAAAATCAGTTGCCATTTCCCGGTAATCATATGGGGTATGCGGTGAAAGGAAATGAAACCAGGCAAAAAACTTTTTCTCGTGATTGAGCTGTAGCCAGTCGAGGGATGCCTGCAGTAATTTATCGTCATTACCCTCGGTTTGCAGTACATAGGTCTGGAAACCAGTGGAAAACCCCCGTTCAGGCAGCAACTGCTGGTTATCAGTAAAACCGGCTGTTACAAAACCCGCTTCGAGGAATGCCGCGGCAAGGGTTTCCCTATCGATAAGTTTCCAGCCGCGAAACACCCTGAGAGGCAGGCGGCCCGTCCATGCAGCAGCAAATGATGTGGGTGTTGACTGCGCAGCACTGTGGGCATTATCAAAAACCAGCGAAGACTCCGCAAAATGATCTATATTGGGAGAAACCGGACGGGAATACCCATAAACGCCCAGCGTATCAGCACGGAGTGCGTCAAAACTAACCACCAGAACATTGTAATCGGCCTGGAATACTTCTTTTAAACCAGCCCTGGTCTCTACCTGGACCTGCGGTAGCGGTTGTTTACATGCCGTTAACAGGATGACAGAAAACAGTAATAACATGAGGCTACTTGTTAGTGTTCGGGCTTTCATGATGTTTTTCCGGCCATCGCTTTTTCCCTGTTTGAAATGGCCTGCCTGAGTTTACGCATTAATTTTTTCGCCTCCAGTGGTTTATCCAGGTAGGGGGACTCCGCAAGTGCCCTTATCCTGATCCGCACCCTGGTCAACAGTGGTTTCTGTAAAGCAGGATTAAACTGAAGGCATTCAAGATATGCCACAGCTGCACCATAAAACTTGTTATTAAGCATATCATCAACAATCTCCCCACTGCTATGCTGGAGGATAACTTCGTTGCTGGAATTCCAGAAATCATATTTTTCAAGATCACTGCTGCCAGCTGAAGTATTGCCACCGATGTAACCAAGCCCGCTGAGTGAGGACATTTCTTTTAACTGATCAACCTGTGCAGCACTGTTATAGGCACGGGCAAAATCATCTGCCGGATAGGCCTTGACTGGCCTGGCTCTCGGTTTACTTAGGAAGCTGTCAGCAAACAGCCAGTCCAGCCTGCCAGCAGGCTGCTGCTTTAATATTGGTAGCCCTGATAATTTCATCAGTATAGGTAATACATCAAGGGCCGTAATCTGCCACTGCTCCGGTAATAAAGACTGTGTCCTGATATCCGGTCCAGCAGCAATAAAAATGCCTACCGGGAGGTGATTTCCGGTTAATACAGAATGGACTTCGTTCTGCAGGTGAATTTCTTTACCCGCAGAGTGAAAACCATGATCGGAAACGACTACATAATTAGCTTCAGCTCCAAACTTTTCCATCAAACCGCCAATGGCCTCATCAACATAACGATAAGACTCCGGGATCACATCACCTAACTGTTCCTTTAGTTCGGGGTCTGCAGGTTCAGGAAAACCACTGTCATCATATTCTTTCCAGAAAGAATGACTGACCAAATCCGTCGAACGCAGGTACACCAGCACCAGGTCATAGGCATCGGTTTGCAATTGCATTGCGCTGCGTCGAATAATTTCATCATTAACCAGTAGCCGGTCACCACGTCGGGCAATCAATCGCGCTGCTTTATAGTGAGTATCTGCAGGATCATCCGCCTGTTGTGGGCGATAACCCCAGGAATAATACCGCCTCAGGAAATCTTCCTGGGCATCCTTATCAGTTAGTTCACTGACAATTTTAAATACTTCACCCTCCCGTGCTTCCGGGAATACACTGTGCGGGTATTTTTGCATCACCCTGTCTGTCACTATCGTACCCATGATATCTTCAGCCGGCCAACTTACAAAGTACCCCATGACAGCAGACCGTAAACCGGCAGCCGAGGCGATATTCCAGAGCGCTGGTGATAACCTCAAGGTGGAATCTACCGGTTGTTTGGAGCTGGAAAGATCAAAAGGAAATACATGATCAAGGATTCCGTGGACCCGCGGGTGCTCACCGGTAACAAAAGTTGTCCACACAGGCGGTGAAACCATTGCCCCTGGATTGATCAACCCGCCATGCACACCCTGATTCATCAGTTTCTGTAAATTTGGTAACTCACCGCGTGCCAGCATCGGTTCAATTACGCCCCATTCTGCACCATCCAGGCCAATAAACACCAATGGGTGGTCAACAGTTCGCGGTGGCAATATTTCAGGCTGATCACAGGCAGACAACAGCAAGACTAAACCCGTCAATGCCAAAAACCTCAATACGGATACTCTTCGAGTTACTTGATTCAACATATGCAAGTGTTCTTAAACAATTCAGGACAATGGATTATAACGAATTTGATTAGTTGAGAGAACATCTAAATCAAACGATTCGGGAACTTTCGGGTGCAAAAAAGAACAAACAAATAATATTTGAAATCACCCGTCATATATAGGAAAATGGATCTCTTGTATCTCATGTTTTATCTTGTGATTTCATACGCCTAGTCAACCAGGGACTTTTTTAGACTTATGTTACATTATTTGTTGAAATATTTGCCAAAAAACACAGTTAATACTTTGTTTTTATTAAGTATTGCTCTTCTTACTGCGTGTTCAGAAGAAAGCGCAAACAAACCCGATGTGGTTTTAATCACCCTTGACACCACCCGCTGGGATTATTTGCATACATATAATTATGAGTTGCCCAATACCCCCAACCTGGACAAACTAAGCAGCCTGGGCACACGTTATCTCAATGCAGTGTCTGTAGCAGGCACTACCTTCCCTGCCCACGCCAGTATGCTTACCGGCAACTACCCGCGCAGCCATGGCGCCCGAAGCAATTTCCATCGGCTGAATGATGACACCCGCACAGTCGCCCAGATACTGACCGAAAACGGTTATCAAAGTGGTTCTTTTGTCAGTTTTAAGGGCATGCACAACCATGGCAGGCTGGATCGTGGGTTTGAGGCCGCCAGTGACCGCGCACGAAAACCTTCCGATAAGACATCAATTCGTCCCGGCAATGAAACCCTGGCCCTCACCCTGGACTGGCTGGGCACAACCAATACTGAGTCACCGGCCTTTTTATGGATGCACCTGTTTGAGCCGCATGGCCCCTATGATATAACCCCCTGGTTTGAAGAGAATTACCCGGATTACAAAGGACGTTTCAAAGATGGCGTCACCATGCAGCAAATCACCAATGCACGCCAAATTGGATTCCCCGATAGTGACATTGATGCCATGCGCCAAATCTATGCCGGTGAAATCGAGCTGGCTGACCAGTATGTCGGCACCTTGATAGAAACCCTGAAAGCCCGTGGCAACCTGGATAATACAGTACTTATTATTGTTGCCGACCATGGACAGGGAATGGGAGAAAACGGACACTTCGGCCACGGCGCCCTGCTCTGGGAAAGCGTATTGCGGGTACCGATGGTGATTGTAGACTTCCGCAACCCGGAACCGGCTGTTGTTGAACAACGGGTCGGTATTATAGACATTACCCCGACCATCCTCAAAGCAACGGGGCTTAAAATCCCTGGCGGCATAGCGGGTCGTCCGCTGTATCCGTTGAACAGCCCGGAAGATGGCAAAGACAGGCTATATTATTCTGAAGTCAACCTTATGGAAAAACCAGACGAGAAAACCCAGCGCTGGTACGACCCCGATGATTTGGCAGTTTATCTGGGTGAGTTCAAGCTCCAGCACAGGAAAGGTAAGAATAAGCTATTTTCAACAGTTACTGACTCTAACAAGTTAACAGCCATACCGTTGAAAAAATCTGAATCGCTGTATTACTTCCTCAGTGATTCTGTCGATGCCTTCCTCGAAAATGAGGGCGAGGCACAATCTGCCGAACTTAATTCTGAGGCGCTAAAAGAGCTGCAGGGTCTGGGATATACTCAATGAAGTATAAGCTTGCCTGCTTACTGCTAGTATTGATACTGGCAGCGTGTAAAGCGAATGTCGAGGATACAGCTGAATCTACTGACAAACAGATTAAACACCTTGTGCTGATCGCTATTGATACGGTTCGGGCAGACACTTTTTTTGCCCCGGACCAACATCAATATTCAGACCGTCTCAGCCCATGGCTGAAAAAAGCACGAATTTACCAACAGGCACAATCAGTTTCACCCTGGACTATTCCTGCGGTTTCAACTGTATTAACCGGCTATTTTCCAAACCAGCACGGCGCAGGTCGTTTTCCTGCAGAAATCGCCAACCTCAAGCTGCAAACACCAACTGCAATTCATGCTGGGGTTAAAACTGTAGCAGAAAGAATGACTGAACAAGGTTTTCGTTCCCGTGCTGCCAGTGCTCACCCCTGGCTGTCCCTGAAATTTGGAATGCAACGCGGCTTTAAAAATATAGCCCAGCTTAAAACAAGGGAAGAGATTGATAACTGGTTTGAACAGTATGTAATTGACTGGGCTGAATCAAATCCAGACCGCCGCAACTTTGCCTACCTCCATTACATGGAAGCCCATAACCAGCACACTTCAAAAAAGAAAAAAGATTATTTTTCCAGGCTTACACCAGAACAAATCCAGCAGGGACTGGACTGGAATCAGTTACAAGCCTGTAAAAAAGGAGTTAAAGACAAGGTCTGTCGGCGGTATTTAATCTATACACAGGCTGTGCTTGGTCTCAGGGATAGTATAGCCAGTACAATGGAAATCCTGGAGGAACAGGGGTATCTGGATGATACCCTGGTAGTGGTTTATTCCGATCACGGTGAAGAATTCCATGATCACCGCCGGCAGGCCTTGAAAGATAATCATGATCCCCGCGGAATTGCCGGTTTTGGGCATGGAAACAGCATGTACCAGGAACTCCTGCATGTACCGGTGCTGGTATGGAACCCCGCAGACAAGACGGGGCGCCTTATCGAAAACCCTGTCAGCCTGATAGACATTGCCCCAAGCATACTTAACTGGCTTAACATAGACATCGACGCTGGTATATTACCTGGCATGCTGCTTGATAATGCTGAAAAACATGCAGAACGGGCGCTCTACGCTTCAAACATGGCCTATGGACCGGAACAGATCGCCGTCAGGGACGGTAATAGCAAGTCGATATGGAATACTGTCAATGATGAGAGCAGGTACTTTGACCTTGCTATTGACCCACTGGAGAAAAACCTGATTCAGTCCGATGAACTGGTGCTGCACTTTGATCAGTTAACCGGAGATTATATCAACCTCGCCAGCACCAGCATTGGCCTCGCCCCTGAAATTAACAAAGAACAACTGCAGCACCTGAAAGCTATTGGTTACCTGCAGGGAAATGACAACGACACTGGTAAAATAAAGCCTGCAGAAGCAAACAGTGAAATTATAAACTTTTCCGATATCAGCGGGTCTGATTCGGACGACTATACAGAAGCACCTGATGATGAAAATTAATTCTCTTTCCCCTCGCTACATATGCAAGCTCGCGGTCCTGCTTATCACTGTCTCATTTGTCCTGGCACTAGCTGGCTGCGGCAAGGCACAGGATAACAGTCCAGCCGAATCGCGCCTGATTATTGTCGGTTTTGACGGCATGGATCCCAACCTGGCACAACAATGGATGGATGCCGGCGTATTGCCGAACTTCACCAGGCTGGCTAAACAGGGTGCTTTTCATCCGCTGGCCACATCAAACCCGCCACAGTCACCCGTCGCCTGGTCAAGTTTTGCTACCGGCATGTCCCCGGGAGAACATGGGATTTATGATTTCCTGCGCCGGGATGCTGATACCTATAGCCCGGACTTCTCTATTTCTACTACCCGGCCACCAGAGAACGTACTGAATATTTTTGGCTTGAACCTGCCACTGGATGAGGGTGAAATTATCAATCGTCGCCAGGGCAGCCCGTTCTGGACAGATGTGGAAACAGCCGGTGGACGCAGTACCGTAATCCGGGTGCCGGTTACCTACCCGCCTGACCCGATCCACCGGATGATGGCTGGTATGGGTGTGCCGGACCTGCTAGGTACCCAGGGAACTTATACCCTGTATACCACCCGGCCGGTTGCCGCTGCCGGGACATCCAGTTCACGCGTGGTCCGTATGCGGCCCAATCGCAGCGGTCATATTGAAACCAGCCTGGAAGGGCCGACTGATCCGATTCATGAAGAACACAAACCGCTGTCTACTGCATTAATACTGGAACCTGCCGGCGAAGGCGCAATCATTCAACTCTCCGATCAAACTATCGAGCTGACCGTTGGCGAGTGGTCTGAGTGGATTCGAGTTGAGTTCGATGTACTTGGTCCAATTTCAGTCACCGGCATCGTGCGTCTTAATCTTGTTGCCGGTTATCCACGTCCGCAGTTATACGTTTCACCAATCAACATTGACCCGGAGGCTCCGGTTGTGCCAATTAGCTCTCCGCCCGACTACGCTGCCAAGCTGGCGGCCCGTATTGGCCTGTACCACACCATCGGCATGCCGGAAGAAACCTGGTCATTGAACGAAGATCATATATCTGACAAAACCTGGCTGGAGATGCTGAAAACCAACCTGGATGAACGTGAAGCCATGTTTTTCGATGCCATGGAAAAAAATGACTCAGAAGTCCTCGTTGGTGTCTTTGTCCAAACCGACAGGGTCTCCCACATGTTTTATCGGGGGCTGGATGACAAACACCCTTTATATCCTGAAACTGATGAACAGGCACGCGGTGCAATTGAGTGGATTTACAAAGAAGCTGATCGTATTCTCGGCAAAGTAATGGCTGAAATGGGGCCGAATGACCGACTGATTGTACTCAGTGATCACGGTTTTGCACCATTCCGCTGGGCGGTTAACCTGAATCGTTGGTTGGTAGACCACGATTACCTGGTGCTGAAATCCGGGAAAACAGAGTCTGGCATTGCCTTCAGCAACGTCGACTGGAGTAAATCCACTGCCTACGCACTGGGTTTGAACGGCTTATATATCAACCGCAAGGGCCGGGAAGCCCATGGCATTGTTGAAGATCCAGAAGCACGGGTTATCAAAGCCCGGCTGATGAAGGAATTGCCCCAATGGGTATTTAATGAAGTAATTGATGAAACAGATGAGGATACGCTTGCAGATCCAGGAGCGGATTCAGAAGTGGATGCTGTTGCGAAAATTGAAACAAGGGTCATCAGACAAATTTTTGATGGGGATGTTATTTATGCAGGTAACGCCAATGGAGATGCACCTGACATGGTTGTTGGATATGAGCCTGTTTTCAGGGCTTCCTGGCAAACAACCCTGGGGGCAGTACCGACAGATTTAATTGAACCCAATGCCAAAAAATGGAGTGGTGACCATTGCATTACCCCTGAAGCCGTACCCGGGGTATTGTTCACCAGTTTCAAACCTGAACAGCCTATTGCCCAGATCGCCCAGGTAGCGGCATATGCACGTGAACACTGGCAACAGGAAAAGGCAAAAAAACAGAATTAAAATGAGTACTGATAACCTGAAAGTTCCCAGTAGCCTCTATTGGCAGTCACGCACTGTCAAGGCAACCGAGAACATGTGGAAACGGCTTGGAAACTTTGAAACCGGTATTCTCGGTGATGAACTCGATGAGATAAAAATCGAATCGCCTGTATATGTCACCTCATTAGCCCGGGCCGGCACCACAATTGTGACTGAAATGCTGAATGAGCATCCTGACACCACCTCCCACCGTTACAGTGATTTCCCCTGGGTATGGACCCCCTACTGGCGCAACTACCTGCGCCAGCGTTCCCAGGTGATTGAGCCCAGGCTGGAAGAACGTGCCCATAAGGATCGTATCCTGGTTTCCCAGGAAAGCCCTGAGGCAGTAGAGGAAGTGCTGTGGAATCATTTCTTTCCCCAGACACACGATCCGAGGCAGTCAAATGTCCTCGACCAGCAAACCAGCCTGCCGGTATTTGAAAAGTTTTACACTGAACACCTGCAGAAATTACTGCTGGTACGTGAAGCCAAACGTTACCTGGCCAAGGGTAATTACAATATAGGCCGGATTGCCTATATACATAAACTTTCACCAACAGCCCGGTTTGTCATTCCGGTGCGTGATCCAATTAACCATATTGCATCTTTGGGCAAACAGCACCAGTTCTTTATCCGCGCTGCCAGGTCCGACCCGAGGATCGGAGAACAGTTACAGTTTGCCGGACACTGGGAATTTGGCCCTGGCAGGCGAGCAATAAATTATGGTGACAAACAGGCCATCACTAAAATTGAGGATGCCTGGGAACACTGTGACGAGGTCCTGGGGCTCGCCTGGTTATGGCGAAGCACCTATGAGCACCTGTTAAACCAGCTGAATGCCAGTCCGGATTTAAAAGCAGCCTGCTATATATTCCGTTACGAAGATCTTTGTTCGGACTCAGGACACATCATTGATGAAATGCTGGAGCATTGTAAGCTGGATTCGGCAAGTTTCACTGCACAGCGGGCTCAATATATCGAGAAACTAACGCCGCCAGATTACTATCAACCATCCTTTAGCCAGGCTGAACGCGATATTATTACTGAAGTATGTGGAGATATTGCTGCCCAGCTTGGTTATAACAACATTTGACCATAAACCCGGGGCTGTCCATTGGTACAACTGGCAACCCCTGAAGCCCGAACTGACAGCACTACGTTTTTAACCCGCGGGCGGTTATAATGCGCCCTGATATTTAATCACATTCATTCTCTGGAGTTACTTATGCAAGCGATTTTCCGACCCGTACTGGCTGTCCTACTCGTGCTCATTGCCAGCACTGCCCATGCTTATATTGGACCAGGCGCCGGTATACCGGTTATTGGCTCACTCATTGGCATAATCGTGACTGTAGTTGTCGCAATTGGTGCAATATTGTTCTGGCCTATTCGTAAAATGCTAAAACGTGGCAAGAAAAAACCAGCGGTTGAAGAAAACAATGATAACGGAAGTGAAACTTCCGAAAATGCGGATGAAGTTGTAGATGCAGTCATAACCGACCCCAAACAGGACGACTAAAGTTATGGGTTTTTTTGATCTGCCGGCACCTGTATTCGATATCCTGGACCGTTTAATGGCGTTCCTCCCCGAATTGATCAAACTGATCATCTGGGGACTGCTGGCCGGTTATGGCAGCATGGCATTATTTAAGCGCTTCTCCAATCAGGAAAAAATCCAGGGTTTGAAAGCGCAGGTTAAAACCAACCAGAAAAAAATGGCGGATTTTGAAGGGGAGATGAATGAACTCATGCCACTGGTTGGCAGAACCCTGAAGCTGGCTTTCCAGCAATTAGGTGCCGCATTGGGTCCTGCCCTGCTGGTATCAATACCCGTGATTTTCATGCTCGCCTGGTTATCAAACAGCTATAGCCTGGTCCAGCCTGAAGCTGGCGACAGCTACCTTGCTGAAGTACATACAACGCTGGATTCCGGGTTCAATCAAGCTGATTACAACTGGGAAAATACAGACCGGGTGAGCTGGGGTGCAGATGACCAGGTCTGGGGATTTGCCTGGCCTGCAGAAGGAAATGACCTGATCTTCAACCACGGCACTGATAACATCCTTACCGTATCCGCCAATGACATTTCACCTGTTGTGCATAAGAAACAATGGTGGAACTGGATAATAGGTAATCCAATGGGTTACCTGCCGGCAGACAGCAATATTGATCAGGTAATGTTTAATTTCAGGGAGAATAAAATCCTGGAAGTCGGCCCAGGCTGGATGCACGGCTGGATGTTTCCATTTTTCCTCTCATTCCTGGTGTTTTCGCTGGCGTTTAAATTTATCCTCAAGATCGCCTGATAACATTCTGTCGTCCCGGCCCCCGAGCCGGGTTCTCACTGAGTACCGCACTATTCATCTGGAGGTCCCGGATCAAGCCCGGGATGACCAATATTGGTTGTCGTCCCGGCCTTCGCGCCGGGATCTCCTTGTGCACCATGCCATTTCGAAGGAGATACCAGCCTAATTTTGTTCTTCAACCAACGCCCTGCCCATCCTAAGAACTTCTTTTACCAACTCTTCCGCCTGCACTTGCTGATGACGCGCGCCGATATAACAGGGGCGCAGTGCCAGCTTGCCATTTACACGAGTGGTGCTTGGCATATATTCGTTCTCACGCACCAGGCGACGATGCAGGTGCTGGTTTAATATATCCAGGTCCGCGACCCCGGAATCCACATAACGAAAACAGCAGATTGATAAAGTGGGTTCCAGCAGCAATTCAAGATTGGGATGTGTTTTTGCCTCAGCCGCGATATATTTTGCCATATCGTTATGCAGCCTAACCCGTTGGCGCATTCCATCAACACCGATTTCTTTAATCATTGCCCACACCACAACACCCCGGCAAGGGGCGCTCAACTCCACCCCGTAATCAAAATAAGGAATGCCGAAATCATCCATTGAATGCTCAATAACAGCAGATGGGCTGTCCGCCTGATCGACAGAGCCTTCAAGGTAATCTGCAGGTTCCTG
>JADFVZ010000055.1 GCA_015222805.1 Pseudomonadota bacterium | reverse complement strand
TGGGTTACATGAACCGCCGTATACGGAACCGTATGTACGGTGGTGTGGGAGGACGGTGGGAGCAATCCCGCCTCCTACCCGATCTTTTACCTGTGGGGGATAATACGCCTGGTTGGCTTCAGGAGAGTATAATAAAGAATTGAAGAAGCTAAATTCAGCGATATCCTCCCGGAGAATTAAATATGCTTAAGTTACTGGCTCTGTCCTTATTCCTTGTCTTATCTTCACCGGCAATCAGCAGTGAGAAAGATGATCTTGCCGCAGAAGCTCGTGGGCTGGTAAAAGCATTCGGTGGGCAGTTGAAACAGCAGCTCCAGGCCGGCATGAAGGGGGGTGGCCCCCTGGTGGCAATGGATATATGCAATGCCCAGGCACCTGCCATTGCCACCGCGGTTGGTGGTTCAACGGGCTGGAAAGTCGGTCGTAGCAGTCTTAAGGCGCGTTCCGAGAATAACCGGCCTGATGAATGGGAAATGCTGGCGATGCTGGATTTCGAGAAACAGAAATCCGCAGGCAAAGATATGGCAGCTATGGAAAACTACGTCGTTATTGAAAATAGTAACGGCCGGATATTTCGCTATATGAAGGCTATTCCAACGGCAGAAGTTTGCCTTGCCTGCCACGGTGAAAACGTAAAGCCTGAAGTATTAGCCAAGATAAACCAGCTGTATCCAATGGACCAGGCGCTGGGTTTTAAGGCGGGTGATATTCGCGGGGCCTTTACCCTGAGCAAGAAACTGGATTAGTCATGGCAACCCCATCGGTATGGATTCAGGGTAGGGTGCGTTAGCGCAGCGTAACGCACCATCATTTTCCTTGTAACGATAAGCTTTTTGGCTAACACACCCTACCGGAGTTTCAGGTGATCAGTTCCATCCCCATCCACGAATTACAGGATCCGTGTCCGGTATCCCCAAGTGGTTGTTTAAGATCCTCAAAACCAAAGCGTTGATACAGCTTCCTGGCGGCGGCCATATTGTCCATGGTTTCCAGGTAAATATAGCGGTATCCCATACTGCGAGACTCTTTGAGGCATAGCTTGAGCAAGGCGGAGCCGACCCCCAGCTTGCGCAATTCAGGCAGGAAGTACATTTTTCTCAGTTCAGCGATATGGCTTTGTCCGCCCTTGAGTTGGGCAATGCCACCGCAGCCGAGGATGACCCCATTCAACTCGATCACATAAAAGGCAGCTGTTGGCGGTTGGTAATGCTCCGACATTGCTGCGACTTCAGGGTCATCGATGGAATAACCGCAGCCGACACAGCCAAAGTCTGTCATCACCGATTCGATAATTTCTTTAACTTTCAGGTTATCTGCCGGCTGGATTTTACGGATTGAATAGGTCATGGCTTAAATAAACGCAGCTACGGCATAGATGCCGATCATCAGGAATACCAGCGCAAGCTTCAGGGCTATCCCTACCACCATGCCCATCCACGCGCCAAAACCCACCTTACCGGCACGAATCAGGTCACGGTCTGCACTAAGTTGTGCAGCCATTGCGCCGATAAAAGGACCAAACAAAAACCCCGGCAAGCCAAAAAACATGCCGACAAATGCACCTAAAGTGGCTCCCCATATCGCCCGGGTTGAGGCACCCATTTTTCGTGTGCCGTGGGCGCTGGCGAGGAAATCTACCAGGAAGGTCAGCGCCGTAATAGCTACAAGCACGCCGATCGTACCCCAGCCGATAGTCGCAAAATTGTCTACCCAGGCAATTAACACCAGGCCGCCAAGCACTAACAGAGAGCCGGGCAGGGCCGGTATTAAGGTACCGAAGATGCCGGCTACTACCAGCATTACTGCCAGGATTTTTAAAATTAAATCGGTCACATGGAAAACCTGAGTGTGTCTGCACACAGTATAGGGTATCTGAAATCGCAACTGCATTATAATAGAGGCGGTTAAATGAATTTCAGCAGATAAATGTAATGCACCCCCGATTAGACAAACTATTAGAACAACTGGACAAGGCATCAACGCAATCACTGGGCTATCCGGTGTCGTTCGACTTCGATTACCAGGCGCTTTACCCTTTCCTCGCCTACTCAATCAATAATGCCGGCGACCCGTTTGCGGATATGACCTATAAGCTCAATACCTACAGCTTTGAGCGTGATGTGGTTGAATATTATGCCCGCCTTACCCATGCGCCGAAGGATGCCTGGTGGGGCTATGTTACCAATGGCGGTACCGAAGGTAATTTGTACGGTCTCTACCTCGCGCGTGAAATATATCCCCAGGGCATCGTCTATCACTCGCAGGATACCCACTATAGCGTGAGCAAGAACCTGCATTTCCTGGGGATGAAAAATATCATGATCCGTTCACAGGAAAACGGTGAAATTGATTATGAAGACCTACGTGAAACCTTGCGGGTCCGGCGTGATGTTCCACCGATTATTTTTGCCAATATCGGCACAACCATGACCGAAGCACGCGATGACCTGGCGAAAATAAAAGCCATTCTCGATGAGCTGGCAATCTCGAAATATTATATTCATTGTGATGCTGCCTTATCGGGGGGTTATCTGCCTTTTATTGAGCATCAAAATCATTGGGATTTTGCCGATGGTGCCCACTCAATCTCTATTTCCGGGCATAAATTTATTGGCTCACCCATTCCCTGCGGAATCGTGCTGGCCCTGAAGGAGAATGTGGAGCGGATTTCACGCTCTATTTCCTATATCGGCGGGCGGGATACTACGGTTACCGGTTCCCGCAATGGATTTTCTCCATTGATGCTCTGGCAGGCGATTAAAACTACTGGTGACCAGGGCCTGAAGGAGCGTGCGGAAAAAGCCCTGGCCACAGCAGCCTTTGCGGTTGAATGCCTGCAGCAGGCAGGGGTGGCAGCATGGCGGAATGCGAATGCCTTAACCGTTATCTTGCCGCAGCCTTCAGCTGCAATTCGGGATCACTGGCAGTTGGCGACGGCAAATGGTATTTCCCACCTGATCTGTATGCCTAACATCCGCCGTGTACAAATTGAAGCCCTGGCAGCTGAAATCGCTACGGAGATAGAAGCGGATAATAAAGCCGGAAAAAAGGAGCATGAGGATGACTGAGGAACAAGGTAATGACCTGAGCAATGACTTAAGGACTTTAACGGTAATAGCCGAAGATCGCGTTGGTCTGATGACGGAAATTACCGAGCTACTGGCTAAAAAACACATCACCCTGCATGATTTCTCCGGTGATGTAGTGGGTGCTTCAGCCGTATTCAAGTTCGTACCAATCAACTATGAAGCAGCTTACAAAGTGTTGCAGGATGCCGGATACCAGGTGATAGCCCATCGCAACCTGCTGGTTTGCATGGAAGAGAAACCCGGTGGACTAGCTCGACTATCCCGACGCATGAGTGATGCCAACATCGAAGCCCGCGGAGTACATATCGTCGGGCACCGGGGCGATTGCTCATTAGTGGCCGTGGAGGTTAGTGATCCGGAGCAGGCACGCGAGGTACTGGCGGATATTCTGGTTTAAACGATAATCAGTCGTATTCAATTGAAAGCTGTTAAAATGAGCGGTTCTGTTTTCGCCCCGGTGTTGGGGTTTGAGTAAAAAAACCATGAAAAGCCCTGAGTTATTATCACCCGCCGGATCATTAAAAAACATGCGCTACGCTTTTGCCTATGGTGCGGATGCTGTATATGCAGGCCAGCCGCGGTATTCGCTGCGGGTACGGAATAATGAATTCAGTAAAGAACATGTTTTGGCAGATGGGATTGCCGAAGCCCACCGCCTGGGAAAAATGTTTTTCCTGGCTTCTAATGTGGCGCCGCACAATAACAAAGTAAAAACCTACCTGCGGGATCTTGAGCCGATTATCGAAATGGGCCCGGACGCATTGATTATGTCAGACCCCGGCCTGATCATGCTGGTGCGTGAACGCTGGCCGGAGCAAACCATCCACCTTTCGGTGCAGGCCAATGCGGTTAATTATGCAACGGTTAAATTCTGGCAGGACTTCGGGGTTAAGCGGATAATCCTTTCGCGCGAACTGGGGCTGGAAGAAATCCGCGAAATCCGTAATTTATGCCCGGATATTGAGCTGGAAGTATTTGTCCACGGTGCCTTGTGCATGGCCTATTCCGGTCGTTGTTTGCTGTCGGGTTATATGAATCACCGTGACTCCAACCAGGGTGCCTGTACCAATTCCTGTCGCTGGAAATACAAGGCCCAGGAAGCCCGGGAAACCTCCACTGGGGATATCGTGCCGATCGAAATGCCCATTGAATTGCCCATTGAATTGCCCATTGAATTGCCCAGGCAGATGGAGGCCATTGTTGAGGCGGAAGAGGCTCCAATGATGCTGCTGGAAGAAGAAAACCGTCCCGGAGAATTTATGCCTGCTTATGAAGATGAGCACGGCACCTACATTATGAATTCCCGCGATTTACGGGCGGTACAGCATGTGCACGAACTGGCCAGCATGGGCATCGATTCAATGAAAATCGAAGGCCGCACCAAGTCGTATTACTACACCGCCCGCACCGCCCAGATATATGCCCGTGCGATTGCCGATGCAGTCGCCGGCAAACCCTTCGATACCGGCATGATGGAAGAGCTGGAAGGCCTTGCCAACCGGGGCTATACCGAAGGCTTTCTCAACCGCCACCCAACCGGTATGTACCAGAATTATGAGAAGGGTATTTCCACCTCTGACCTGCAGCAATTTGTGGGTGAAGTGCTGGGTGTAGATAATGACTGGATGACGATTGAGGTTAAAAATCGCTTTGAAGTTGGTGACCAGATGGAACTGGTGACCACCAGCGGTAATATTTACTTCGAATTGCCGGCATTAATTGGTCGTGATGGTGAACCAGCTGATGCTGCCCCGGGTTCCGGGCATGTGGTTAAAATCCCTGTACCTGAAGGTCTGGATGTGGCAAATATGGATGAATATTCTTTACTGGTAAGGTATTTGCCTCGTTAACTGTTCACCGTTAATCGCTGACACTAAAGCCCGCTTCCACAACCGCTTTTACCATGGCCTCACGATCCAGGTTTTCACCTTTAATTTCGACTTCACCTGAGGCCAGGTCCGGGGTAGCCAGCTCAACCGTATCAAACTGTTCCAGGGCTTTCTTTACACTGCCAATACAATGCTGGCAGCTCATGCCTTCGACTTTTAATTTCATATCCAGTACTTCCTTTGTTACAAACCATTTCTGCCAGACACGCTGCAGGCTCAGGTAGACCATCAGGGCAAGGACCAACAGGGCTGAGCTAATCGCCAGCCAGCCGGCACCATGCTGATGCTGTTCAATTACTGTGGTTTCTGACAGGACAAACTCGAAGCCCATGCCAAAGGCGATGCTCATGATTACTACAGTGCCGAGATAAACGCTGAGAACTTTGGCTCCCAGGGTTCGATAAATGGCACCAATGGTAGCCACATTGGTCGCAGGACCTGCCATCAGGAACACCAGCGCAGTACCTGCGGGCATCCCGGCTGCAATAAATGATGCGGCAATTGGTACCGAGCCGGTAGTACACACATACAGCGGGATCGCGAACACCAGCATCAGCAACATGCCGGTAAATCCCTGGGCCCAGCCGAGGTTGGCGAAGAAGTTGTCCGGCGCCAGGATGGTTATCAGTGCCGCAACCACAACCCCGATTAAAATCCAGCGGTCAATGGCGGCAAACAGATCAAAGAAGGCATAGCGAATGACTTCGATAAGGTTGCGTTTGGGGTTTTCTTCGCTCAATGGAGCCGTAGCTACCACTTCATCAGCTGCAGTCACCCGGTCAGTCAGCAGTCCGCCGATAACCCCGGTTACAAATGCTGCGGCCAGTTTAAACAGTGCAAAAGGCCAGCCGAGGAAGGCCGCACTGACAAACACAGAATCTACCCCAGTTTGCGGGGTGGAGATTAGGAACGCTGTGGTTGCGCCTTTCGATGCACCATCCCGGTGCAGGCCTAAGCCCGTGGGAATTACCCCGCAGGAACACAGTGGCATGGGCACACCGATGAGGGCTGCCTTGATGACACTGCCGGGTCCGGGTTTGTTCAGGTTGCGATGGATAAATCCGCTGGGCAGGAAAATATGCAGCAAGCCTGCCAACAGCAGCCCGGCGAGCAGGGCGGGTGAAAGTTCCAGCAGGACCTGCCAGCACTGGTTTAAAAATTCCATCAACATGTGGGCTATTGTATCTTGAGTTGCCGGGGTATTTCACCAGTATACGCGTGCGCATAAATGCACACCCTACGTGTTGTTGAATTTACGGGATTTGCGGCGGAAAGTAATAAATGCTATTTGACGCTTGTGGCTAATATTTATTGGATATTTTCGGGTAGGGTGGGCATAAATGCCCACGCGTTACATGTTTATTCACAAACAAAACTAACCGCGAGCATACTACCTGTTGTATTCGGGAGCAGCGAAAATCGGACACCAATACACTTCTGGCACATCCAAAAACTGCCCAGTCATGGTAAATTATTAGCACTATTTATCAGACTGAGGGGATATCATGTTCTGGATTTTTATACTCATTATTATTGCCCTGCTTGTTTGGGCTATTTATATGTACAACAGCCTGGTTCGCCAGCGCAATATCGTTGCCGAAGCCTGGGCTGGTATTGATGTACAGCTAACCCGGCGTTTTGATTTAATTCCCAACCTGGTTGAACTGGTAAAAGCCTACAAGGAATACGAAGCAGGTACCCTGGAAGAAATCGTACGCCTGCGCGCCAATACTGATACTCCGGTAAATCAGCGTGCCGCCAATGAATCGTTAATCAGCGGTCAGATCAAAAAACTGATTGCAGTGGCCGAAGCCTACCCTGATCTAAAAGCTGATAAAAATTTCCGTCAGCTGCACGCATCCCTGGTAGAGGTGGAAGACCACCTGCAGTATGCCCGGCGTTATTACAATGGTGCGGTTCGGGATAACAACAACCTGGTTGAGAGCTTTCCCAATAACCTGCTGGCCACAACCTTTGGCTTTAAAGGTGCTGAATTTTTTGAGATCGAACTGGCCAGCCAGCGGCAGGCTGTAGAGGTGTCACTATGAAAAAATTGATAGGCCTGATTTTACTATGCTGTTTATCAGTTGCTACTGCAGAAGAACGCATCCATGAATATCTGGTAGATATATCCATCCAGGCGGACGGCTCAATGCTGGTGACTGAAAGCATTGATGTCAATAATGAGGGTGTGAATATCAAGCATGGTATTTATCGTGACTTCCCAGTGTACTACAAAGACAGGAAGGGGATTAAATACAAAGTTGATTTTGGAGTCATCTCGGCGCAACTGGATGGCGCTGACGTGCCGTTCAAGCTGGCAGACCGGGGCAATAGCAAACGCCTTTACCTTGGCAGTAAAAACAGCCTTGCACCGGTTGGCCGGCATATCTATACCATCAATTACCGTACAAACTATCAACTGGGGTTCTTTGCAGACCATGATGAGCTGTACTGGAATGCCATTGGGCCTGACTGGTTGTTTCCCATTGAGCGGGTCAGCGTGAGAGTTGTGCTACCGGAGCAGGTGGGCGCAAATGATATCTCAACTGAATTTTATACCGGAAAGTATGGTGCAGCCGGGCAGGATGCAAGGTCCGGCAGCCTCGAGGGTGGAGCCTGGTTCGAAACGGTACAGGGCCTGCCACCAAAGAATGGTTTTACCATTGTCATGAGTTTCCCTAAGGGGATTGTTGCCGAGCCAACGACAGCACAAAAATTCCAGCGAATGCTGCGGGATAATGCGGCCATCCTGGCGGCCTTTACCGGTCTGTTTGCGCTATTTGTCTGGTTCCTCTGGGCCTGGAATAAAGTCGGACGTGACCCGCGCCCCGGCGTTATTATTCCGCGCTTTAAAGCACCATTGGGTCTGTCGCCTGCGGCTGTACGTTATGTACAGAAAATGAGCTTTGATGATAAAGCCATGAGCGCTGCAATTATCAGCCTGGCAATTAAAGGCCACCTGCGGATTAATAATCCGAAGAAAAAGAAATATAGCCTGGAAAAAATCAGCCGTGATGAGGCAGGGGTGAATTTCAGTACTTTAAGTCGGGGTGAGCAGGCGCTGTTGGATGAATTATTTAGTAGTAGATCCCGGGAGATCGAACTGGATCAAAAACAGCATAAGGTGCTGGGCAAGGCTAAAAAAGAGCTGGCAGCGGCTTTAAAAAAGGAATACCACAGTAAGTTATTTAAAACCAACGGCGGCTATATCCTGCCTGGCCTGGCGACTGTTGTCTTAACTGTACTCGCCATGATGGTGCTTGGGCCACCACCGGCCTTTGTGATTATTCCCTTTGTGTTGTTGAGTCTTGCCACGATTGGTCTGTTTGCCTACCTGCTAAGGGCACCCACCTATTCCGGCCGTAAAGTGCTGGATGAGATTGAGGGTATGAAGATGTACCTTGAAACGGCTGAAGGCGACCGTCTTAATCTTATGAAGTCACCAGAGCTGACTCCGGAAGTCTTTGAAAACTTCCTGCCTTTCGCATTCGCCCTCGGAGTGCAGAACGAGTGGAGTACTAAGTTTAAGAGCATGCTATCTCGCGCCCTCGCCGATCCCAATAGTAAAAACAACGGTTATAACCCAGCCTGGTATCACGGTTATGCCGCCAGTAACATACTCGGTAGCAAAAGTTTTCTCAATAACATGGGTGACACCCTTGGCAGCCAGCTATCTAGCGCAGTCAGTCATTCCTCAACCCCGCCCGGCAGCAGTTCAGGGTCTGGTGGCGGCGGTTTCTCCGGCGGTGGTGGCGGCGGCGGTGGCGGCGGTGGCTGGTAAGTATTGCGTTACTGGCTCTGATAATTACGCATGATGCCGCCGCTAGTCGCCCCGCGGGCGGGCGTGTCGATCAGCACACCGGGGTTCATTATCCCCTGAGGATCCAGTACCTGGCGGGCGCCGGCGAAGGCCTCACGAAACAGGGTAGGAGACTGGCTGTCGTAGCCCGAAGGGCGATGATCACGCCCCACCGCATGGTGGTGGGTAATCGTCCCGCCGAGGCTGGTAACGGCTTCGTTTGCCGCCAGCTTGATTTGCCGCCAGCTGGCTAGCATAGATGCCATGTCGCCGGTTTTACTGCCAAGGGCATAGAAGGTGAAATATGGTGCCGGTCCGTCCGGATAGATATGGGTGAAGCGGCAACTCAAAAGGCACTCACCGCCAGTAACTTCCCTCAGGGTTTTGAGCATGCGTTCCTGCACCCCTTTATAAAAGTCATCGAATTTGTCCCAGGTGATGGCGGTTTCAAATGTATCGGCAATAATACCGGCTGGTGTCAGGTAATTGCGGTAATAGGGTGCTCGCAGGAACTGATTGCGCCAGGTGCCGGCGGCACCCTTGCGGTGCTCAGAGGCTCCCTCTGCCCCAGGACTAACATCAGACATCGACCGCTGGACAGCCTCATGGTCCCAGCTGCCATTGTAATCACCCGCTAGTTCCAGCGCGCGATCAATCCAGGCGGTCAGCGGATGGTCAGCGGACTCGAACGCCAGCACAAGCAGGGTGCTGGTACCGTCACCGACACCATTCAGCATGGCTTCCACAGGATCGAGCACACGGCAGTTGCTGGGTAACAGGCCTGACTGGCTAATGGCACGCACCGCGGCGCAGGCCTCCTGCATGCCGGGGAATTTCACGCTGGCAGAGGCACGGAACCGAGGCCGGTCCTGCAGGCGCATCCATGCGCGGGTAATGAAACCGAGGGTGCCCTCCGAGCCGATCATCATTCGATCCGGTGACGGTCCGGCACCAGAGCCCGGCAGGCGGCGACTTTCCATGACGCCGCTGGGAGTCAGCATGCGCACGCTTTCGACAAAATCGTCGATATGAGTGTAATTACTGGCGAAGTGACCGCCGGCACGAGTGGCAACCCAGCCACCCAGGGTTGAAAAAGCGTAGCTCTGGGGGAAGTGGCGCAGGGTCAGGCCCTGTGGTTTCAGTACGGCTTCCAGTTCCGGGCCCAGGGCCCCACCTTCGATCAGTGCAGCACGGCTGGTCCTATCAACTTCTAGCACCCGGTTGAGGTATTGCAAGTCGACACTGATAACCGCAGAATAATCACCACCCACATCAGGCTCAACACCGCCGCATACACTGGTTCCCCCACCAAAGGGAATCAGCGCTGCTCCGCTGCTTTCGGCGAAATCCATCAGGGCTGAGATGTCATTCTCACTTTTAGGAAAGGCCACCCAGTCAGGTGGATGGGTCATTTCCCGTAACTGCATACGTACCATGTCGGCAAAGGATTTACCATAGCCGTGGGTGATGCGGTCATAGGGGGTTGCTGAGAGGATTGCAGCCAGTGTATCCGGTATGGCAATTCGTGGAGCCGAGAGATCAAATTCCTCCAGCAGCGGCGCCGCTCCCGGCTTATGTGTGGCACCAAGCCCGGCGGCCAGGTGCTGCATCTGCGCTTCTTCAGCCTGGTTTAGGCCCTCATCGCTGTAGCCCCATCCCCAGAAGCAAAGCTCTTTTCTATGTGCAAGGGTTAATGCCATGATCTTCTCCCGCTGATATGTGTTGGTAGTGACGGAAGGTGCCTTCTAAAAAGGTAAAAAAAGCACTGCACTAGCGCAACAAAGATTATTAGTATAAAACAGCAGATTGTATTTGTATTGACATATAAACCCGGTATTAATGCGACGAATAGCATTTGCATTGATAGTCTAATAAAGCTGACCATCTCAGGACATAAAAGTGATAAAGTTGCTGAAGAACTACACCAGTAATATAAATATCCAGGAGTGACCACGATGACAGATGTTGAATTTGATTTTGATCAAGTTGTAATTGGTTCTGGCTTTGGTGGTTCAGTCAGTGCGCTGCGTTTAAGCGAGAAAGGTTATCGGGTGCTGGTGCTTGAAAAAGGCCTGCGCAGGGAAGATGAAGATTTTCCCGAGCTTAACTGGGATGTAAAAAATTATATCTGGGAACCGAAGCTGGGACTGAAGGGTGCAACCCAGTTTTCATTCACCAGTAAAGTGGCCCTTATCCACGGGGTTGGCGTAGGCGGTGGCTCGCAGGTTTATGCCAATGTGCACCTGATTCCCACAGACGCAGCCTTTGAGTCTCCCGCCTGGAGTCGTATTCACAGTGACTGGAAACAACGGCTTTCGCCTTTTTATGCGCTGGCGCAGAGAATGCTGGGTACGACCAAAAACGTATCCTTCAATATTGCCGATGAAACCCTGAAAGCAGTTGCCGAAGATATCGGGCGTGGTGATAGCTTTGCAGCAGTTAATACGGGTGTGGTTTTTCCTGATGCGGGTCAGGTAAAAGGAGCCAGTGTTCCGGACCCGTATTTTTCCGGGGACGGCCCGGAACGCAACAGCTGCCAGGATTGTGGTAGTTGTACTATCGGCTGTCGGAATAATGCCAAAAACACGTTGATGAAAAACTACCTCTATTTTGCCGAACGCAATGGGGTGGAGATACGTGCTGAATCGGAGGTGGTGAGGATTGAAGCGCTGGCAAACGACAGCGGGGTTAAAGATGGCTCAGCAGGTTATCAGCTGACTGTGCAGAATTCAACCCGGCGATTTTCCAAAGAACCTTACACAATCCGCACACGCGGGGTGGTAGTTTCAGCAGGCGTGATGGGTACAGTACCATTGTTGCTGAAAATGCGGGACCAGGCCAAAACCCTGCCGAATATTTCCACCTGGCTGGGTCAGCAGGTGCGCACTAATTCAGAGACCCTGATAACGGCAAATAATTTAAATGCCGAAGTTTGGAAGGCCCCGACGATCACATCCATGATCTCTTCCGACGATCACACGACTGTAGAAATTAACCGTTTTGGCAAAGGTTCTGATGCTGCATGGTTCTACATGCCTTTTGTACCGATGGTATCTGGAGAAAGCAGGTTCCGGCGGTTAAAGATGCTGGCTAACCTCATCATGCATCCACTTAAAACATTCAAGGTGCTCAACCCGGTTGGTAAAGCCCGGAATTCAATTATTTTTCTGGTTATGCAAACCAGGGAAGCTTATATCCATCTTGAATGGCACAGGAAATGGTACCGGCTATTCAGTAAAGGTATTTCGGCAGCTCAAAAGCCAGAAGATGAACCGCTGGGTGTTAGTTTTCCCTCAGCTGAACTAGTTGCCAGAACGTATGCTGAAAAAATGCAGGGTGAACCCGGTACTTCAGTTGGGGAAATAATGCTGGGTACCCCGATTACCGCACATATGATGAGTGGCGTAGCTATTGGCACTAACAGTGATAATGGCGTGGTTGATGAGGGCGGCGAGGTGTTCGGTTATCAAAACCTACGGGTACTGGACGGTTCTATCATCCCGGGGAACCTGGGGGTTAATCCATCATTAACAATCACCGCATTAAGTGAATACGCCATGAGCAAACTGCCGGTATTTGATCAGCAGCGGGCCGGTAAAATTAAACCGATACACTTTTCTATTGCTAAACCGGGTCAGGTTTCCAGTATCAAAGGTGGTGGCAACCTGCTGGCAGATATAATTGCCGATCAGCTGGGCACTTGATCTTTGGTTAAGATTTTTGTACAAATTCTGCCCCCAGATAAAGCAGGGGTGGCGAATGAATAATTATGGTAGTTTGTGTGCATGGAAAAAAAGATAGTTTCAGCAGGTCGGGCATGAAAAAAAATAATGATACCTCCGGGCTAACACCCGAGCAGTATCAGGTCACCCAGCAGTGCGGTACTGAACCGCCGTTCAGCGGTGCCTATGTCAATCACCATGAAACAGGTGTTTATAGCTGTGTGGTTTGCGGCAATCAGCTGTTTGATTCTGCTTCAAAGTATGATTCCGGTTCCGGTTGGCCGAGTTTCTGGTCCGCGCTAGAAGGTAAGCAAATAAAGAGCCGCTTTGATGAAAGCCATGGTATGCGGCGAGAAGAAATACTTTGCGCTAATTGTGATTCCCATCTTGGGCATGTCTTTCCGGATGGGCCGGAACCGACCGGCCTGCGCTTTTGTGTGAATTCCGCTTCCCTGAATTTTCTTCCGGCAGGCACAGGACCGGATTTTGTATTTTCCAATCAGTTCCTACCAGAGGATACCAGTCACTTTGTAAGTGGTAATCCAATGTTGCCCCCATTCCCTGAAAATATGGAGATGGCTGTGTTTGCCCTTGGTTGTTTCTGGGGAGCCGAGAAAAAGTTCTGGCTGCAGGATGGGGTGTATTCCACAGCGGTGGGCTATGCCGGCGGAGATCTGGAAAATCCGAATTATCAGCAGGTTTGCCACAGTGACACAGGACATGCTGAGGTCATCCTGGTTGTGTTTGATCCAACGCTTATTTCATACCTGCAGTTGCTGGATGTTTTCTGGCAAGGTCATGATCCCACCCAGGGGATGCGCCAGGGCTATGATGTTGGCAGGCAGTATCGTTCAATGATTATGGCAATGTCTACCGGGCAGGAGAAACAGGCTGAAGACTCTTTGTTTGCATATCAACAACAACTGGATGCACGGATAACCACTGAAGTTGTACCTGCGAGCTGCTTCAACTATGCTGAAGAATACCATCAGCAATATTTGGCAAAAAGGCAGGCTTGAAACCCCCAAAGTCGGGGGAAGGTTTATTTCTTTTTAAAACGGTTTTTCCGGGCTTCTTTTTTTGCCAGCTTTTCTTCCCGAATTCGCTCAACTTCAATCACTTCAACAGCCATCATCTGCGGGGTTTCCATGCTGAACCGGCCAAGTGCGCCGTTGCGCAGGTCGGTCAGTACGATCTTGCCGGCTTTGTCATAGTCAACCAGGCCCTTGCTTTTCAGGCTGCCGCGGAAGAGGCCGATGGCATCCAGTATTTGCAGTTCATCCAGGCCGGGTAATTCAGCCGCATCGAGCTGATAGCGCTCGCACAAGCGTTCGGGGTAGGTAGATTGAAAGTATTTGAGTGCATACATCGCCACATCGGCATGTTCAATGGCGGTGTCACGGATATTGCCGGTTACCGCCAGGCGGTAACCGCTGTTGGGGTTTTCGATATTGGGCCAGAGCATTCCCGGGGTGTCGAACAGCACCACGCCGTTGTCCAGGGCGATGCGCTGCTGGGCTTTTGTGACCGCCGGCTCATTGCCGGTTTTTGCAATCGGCCTGCCTGCCAGGGTATTGATCAGGGTGGACTTACCGACGTTGGGGATACCCATAATCAACGCCCGGATCTCCTGCTTTTTTTCTACCCGGTGGGAAAACATCTGCCGGCACAGGTCGGTGACTTTTCTTACTTCAGCTGGCTGGGTTTGGGTGAGTGCCAGGGTTTCTACATTGCGTTCATGCTGATAGTGGGATTGCCACAACTCTATGACCTGGGGATCGGCAAGGTCGCTTTTGTTAAAAATTTTTATTGTGGGTTTGTCACCGCGTAGTTCGTTTAAAAACGGGTTTTCTGAACTGTAGGGAATGCGGGCGTCGAGTAGCTCGATAACCATATGCACCTTGGGCAGCAGGGCCCGGATTTGTTTGCCGGCCTTGTACATATGGCCGGGATACCATTGAATATGCATATGGGTGCGTAACCTTGCTGTTAGGATGGGTCAATTATACGCCAACACGGGTCATCTGCCGGCGTAGATAAAAGCCGCCCAGCATCGCCAGGGTAAACAGGATGGGTTCAAGCGCGCCATAAGTGACTGCGGCCATAACCGGGCCCGGGCAGTAGCCGGATAAACCCCAGCCAAATCCAAAAATGGCGGACCCGAGAATCAGCTGCGGGGTTATCAAGCGGGTATCGGGCAGGTGAAATTTTGTATCTTTTGTTGGCTTGCTGCGCTTGAAAACCAGTTTGTAACCAATGTAATTTGTGACCACCGCGGAAATCATCACCAGTAACAGGCTGGGATCCCAGTGGCCAGTGAAATCGAAGAAGTTTTGAACTTTACCGGGATTGGTCATTTCTGAAGTGGCTAAACCTGCACCGAACAACAGCCCGATGAGTAAAGCGATGACTACATTGCCGGTTTTACTCATCATGGGATGATCTGCCAGATATGCCGGCCAAGGTACAGGCTGATCACGGAAAACGAGAAGAAAATAGCAGTGGCTACAATGGAGCGACGGGACAGGCGGGCAAGACCGCAGACACCGTGACCGGAGGTGCAGCCGCTGCCAAGGCTGGCACCAAACCCGACCAGCAAGCCGGAGATGATGGTCATATAGTGGGGTAGTCGCTGCGGAATTCAAAATGGATCGGGGTGAACCAGTAAACAATCGTGCTGCCAGCCAGCGTACCGAGCAGGAATACAATACGCCATGCGCGGTCGCCCAGGGGGGCGGTGACAACACCGGCTGCTATGCCGGAAGCACCGGCAACCCGACCAAAAACCAGCATCAGCAGGGTGGCCGCAAGTCCAATCAGGACCCCGCCTAGTATCGCAGAGAAAGGGGTGAATTCTGTCATTCAGCTTTGGCTTTTTCCAGCAGGCTGGCGATATCCAGGTTGAGCGGTGTTTTCAGGTACACAGCACCGTTGGCATCGGCTGCGGGTGTTTCGCCGGCGCGAATATTAATCTGCAATGAGGGCCAGATCAGCTTGGGCATGCCGAGCTGGGCATCACGCTGTTCTCGCATAGTAATAAATTCTTCACGGCTGACACCCGTGTGTGCATGTTTGTTACTCTCGCGGGAGATGGCCACGGTGGTAACAAATTCAGGTCCCCGGCCCTGTGGTGGATAGTCGTGGCACATATACAGTTTGGTGTTTTCCGGCAGGGCGTGGATGCGCTGGATGGAATCAAACAGTTTACTGGCACTGCCGCCGGGAAAATCACAGCGGGCAGAACCGTAGTCCGGCATAAACAGGGTATCGCCAATAAAGGCACAATCGGCAAAAACATAGGTCATGGAATCATTGGTGTGACCGGGCGTATGCAGGGCGATGGCTTCTGTTTCGCCGAGCATGAAAACCTCATTGTCTGTGAACAAGTGGTCAAACTGGGAACCGTCGACAGCAAAGCCCGCTTCGAGGTCGTAAAGGGTTTTGAAGGTTTTCTGGACCTCGGTTACCCCTGCACCAATCCCGACTTTTGCCCCGGTTTGCTGTTTTAACCAGGCGGCGGCGGTGAG
>JADFVZ010000054.1 GCA_015222805.1 Pseudomonadota bacterium | reverse complement strand
GCCAGATAATGATCCGCATCCAGAACAACGTGCCGTGTTCCTTGTTTTGTTTCCATTGCGTATGGGTCATACGCCGTCCTGTGCCACTTCAACCGGGATGGCATCGCTGCATCTGAACTGGCCGCTAACGACAATTTTACCAGCCTCATTTATCAACTTAAAACTCCCCCGCTGCGAGTCACTTTCAATCAGTACCTGGCACTGTTGGCCGGGTCGCAGTTGATTAATAAACTTTACCCTGGGCAGTTGGCTAATCCAGCGCTGTGGAAAGTGCTTTTCAAAGCATGTCTGTAAAAAATCCAGCAGTACAACACCCGGGATTATCGGCTTGCCGGGGAAATGTCCGACCAGTGCGGGATGGTTTGCAGGTACTGAGGATAAACAATCAATCCTGGTCTTTGTCTTTGTCTTTGTCTTTGGCTGTTGCTGTTGCTGTTGCTGTAACTGCTCCAGCATTACGAGAATTACTGCCCGTGGTAGTTTGCCGTTTCGGCTACGCGGTAAACGTTCAATAAAATATAAAGGTCGCGGCAGGAATACAGGATCCAGCCACTCACTCAAAGCTCTCAGTAATACCTTACGGTCCAGCTCCGGTGCTACCACCACAGCACTGAGACGGGCATTCTCTGCAGCTGTTTCAGGCATGACAAAAACCCCGTCGACAACACCGGGAACATCACGTAACTGATTATTTAATGCCATCAAAGAGGCGCGTTTTCCGCCCACTTTGATCAGGTCACTGGCCCGACCAAGTAAACAAAAGTAACCAGGATTATCCTGTTTCAACTCGATGAAATCATCAAGCAGAGGTTGATGCGGCAGGTAAGTGGCATCCACCAACCAGTCATTTTCCTGCCTGATCAGTGATACCCCAGGATAAAGTTTCCAGATATCCTCAACTGCGGTACGCCGACTGGCCACCGAACCGGTTTCAGTCGAACCAAATATTTCGATTACTGGGACATTCCATTGCGCTTCGGTCCGTTTGGCCAGGCTTGCAGACAATGGAGCAGCTGAACAGACAATCTGCCGCAGGCCTGAAAAATCCAGGCCACTCTCAAGCATAGCCCGCAGCTGGATCGGGGTAATTATCAAGCTGGGGCATACTCCCCTGCCTAGCATTTCCACAGTGGCTATATGAATATTTGCGGGGTAAAAAAGCCGGTCCGCATACAACCTGATGCCACCCAGCAAGGGCAGCAGGATCTGGGTTTCAAAGCCGAACATATGTTGGGGAGGTACAGCAACCAGCAGGCAGTCTTGCGGATTGAGATTCAAACGCTGACGCATCAGTTCAGAAACCCCGGTCAGGTCAGGCCAGTACTTTAAGTTTTCTTTAGGAGCACCGGTAGTTCCGGATGTAAATAGTATGGCGGCTAATTGGTCTGCCTTGATTACCGGCAGGTCTTCTACAGTATTTGCATTCAGGCAATCCGGGGGGATACCGGTCATTACTATGGAAGCGCTACACTCAAACTTCAACTTACTATCACTGATGACTATGGATTGCGGGTATTGTTCGAGCAGTCGCGTTAAAACAGCGGGTTTGCTCGATGGCGGTAGCAGGGCCGATAAACCGGATATCAGCGCCGCTGTATATGCTGCCAGGAAGTTTCCTGGTTTTTCGCACAACACGATGGCCTGTTTACAGTCATCCCCGGGGCGTTTGACTTCGATTTCATTGTGTAGCTGCCAGACCCAGGCATTAAACTGATTCCAGCTAAGCCAGGCGTTTGGCATGCCCGGCATAAAAAGCCAGGGTTCATCAGACTTAGCAGCAAAGTCACCAGGCTGTGTATCTGTCATTTCGATGAGCGGAATACACTGCCAAAATCTACTACCGCCAAGCGTTGGGCAAATTCCTTGAAACTGTAATCCATATGTCCCCCGACCAGCCTTTTGCGCATAGCATATTCAAACAAAAACAATAATCCAATAATAATATAGGAAATAACATTGGTAAACAGAGACCATAGGTACATTGGGGCATACAGAGCCAACAATAAACTGACTATTCCCAGACTCAGGAACAGGCCTGCCCAGACCTCGGTCACCCTGCGAGTGTAGATCTGTACAACTGTCGCAAGATTATCAGGCTTAATTCCTCGCATTAAGCTCGCAAAGCGTGTAATCAGGGGAATATTCCCGGGCATCAGTGAAGTTGCAAACAGGCTGAACATTGAGGTGTAAATCACAAGGGGAATAAATTTTGCCAATATTTCGGGGAAACGATAGGCTAACAAACCCACAGCTGTTGCCAGCACAAGGTAAGTCAAAAATGTCAGGGTAAATTTCTTCAGACAGGTCAGTTCACGGATAGCTGAAAACAGTAATAAACAGGCCAGCCACAAAAGAGCCCAAAGCAGGTGATTATGATAGATTGCCAGATGCACAACAATCGGGTAGGAAAAATACAGCAGTGATAGCAATTTGCTCATTGACTGTGAGGGATGCCCTGTATCAGGAAGCCGTTACGCGCTTGTCTTCAATGAAGGAACTGAGCGAGGAAAGTGATGCAAATATTTTTTGGTTTTCAGCATCATCTGCCTTAATTTGCAAGCCATAGCGTTGTGCAATTGCCAGAGATAATTCCAGTGCATCAATAGAATCAAGACCCAGGCCCTCACCAAACAGCGCCTCATCTGGATTAATTTCACTGGCCTGCATATCTTCGAGGTTTAATACCTCAATGATCATTCCCGCTATTTCATGCTCAAACGACACTATTTATACCTCAAATAAACTGACTGCAGCCATTAAATCTATTAAATAATGACTTATTAAAATTTTCTAAATTATACACTTTTCAAGCCTGTACAGACTAGATGTACGTGGCATAATTAATAATAGTTATCCGTAGTAATTAAGATTTCATGATCATGCAGACGCTAAACTGTAACAAGGGTATGGAAAGTTTTGATATAGCTATCGTCGGTGGCGGTCCTGCCGGCACCACCGCCGCCTCTTTCCTGGCACAAAAAGGTTGGAAAGTACTGCTGTTGGAAAAAGATTCTCACCCACGTTTTCATATTGGTGAGTCCCTCTTGCCTATGACGCTACCCATACTCGAAGAGCTAGGCGTGCTGGATGAAATCAAAGCCATTGGCATACCCAAATACGGAGCAGAATTCAACTCATCAACTGAATCTAACTCATTGCAAACATTCTATTTTTCTGAAGCCTGGGATAAAGACCACCCCTCAGCTTTTGAGGTGGTTCGCTCCAAATTCGATGAAATATTATTCCGGAATACATCGTCATTCAACGTAGATGCACGGGAAAACTGTAAAGTAACTGCAATCGAGTTCCCGGATAGCAAAAGCGTACAGCTAAGCTATGTCGATGAAAGTACTGAAACAAAGAACATTTCAGCAAAATTCCTGATAGACGCCAGCGGTCGGGAAACCTTCCTGAGCAAAAAACTCAAGCTAAAACAGAAAAGCAGCAAGCACAACACAGCGGCAATCTTCGGCCACTTCTTAAATGTTGAGCGGCGCGAAGGAAAAGATACCGGGAATATTTCCATTTACTGGTTTGAGCACGGCTGGTTCTGGATGATTCCACTGGAAGATGACCTGATGAGTATTGGTGCGGTGTGCTATCCGGAATATCTGAAACAGCGTAAACAATCCGTGGAGGAGTTTTTTAGTGCCACCGTTGACCTGGTACCAGAGGTTCGGCAACGGATGCGCAAAGCGAGACCTGCCGGCAAAATCCGCGCGACCGGCAACTTCACCTATAACTCCACCCGGATGTATGGTGATAAAGGAGAAAACTACCTGCTTTTAGGTGATGCCTATGCGTTTATTGATCCAGTATTCTCCAGCGGCGTACAAATTGCCATGACTGGCGCTAAATTGGCGGCGGCGGCTGTTGATACCCTGCTCCGCGACCCGTCGATGAACAGGAAACCATTAAAAACTTACGAAGATAAAATCGGCAAGGCATTAAAAACATTCTCATGGCTGATATTCCGCTTTAATTCGCCCGCCATGCAAAAATTATTTATGGCTCCGGGGAATCAATATCGGATTAAAGAAGCACTGATTTCGCTGCTTGCAGGTGACCTGTACAGGGACACACCGGTCGGCTCTCGGCTACGCATGTTTAAGATAATTTACTACCTGACTTTTATCGGTAGTTTTCCGCAGGCCTGGAGTAATTACCGCCGCCGCAAACGTAATGTGAACAATATATTCCGCGGAGGCACCACGGCCCAGGACCGTGAAGAGTCTGAAGAACCAATATCTGATTAAAAACGTGTACCGACCAGCAGCTTCATTGAATTGACTGAATCATTCGGTTCTTTTAAACCACCATTGGACATATGGTGGTAGCGTAATTCCATAAACAGACTGCGAGACGGGGCTTGTGGTTTAAATTCTATCCCTACACCCAGTTGATAGGTACCCTTGATATGTGAGGATGTTCCCGGAATTTCAGCCCGGGTGTAGCCCGGACCACCGCCAACAAAGAGATAAGGCTGCCTGCCTGAATGATACAAAAACTGCCAGGCTACATTCATGGTAAAACCAACAAATGCTGCCCGGTCAGGTGAATAAATCCAGCTGAGCGGGACTTCAATAAACACAGACTTGCGGTTGATCCAGCGCCCCTTTCCCCGAGTACGCTGCTGTGGACGATCCTGCCGAAAAACCAGATCCAGGGTTTCCACCTGCTGGTGCGTATTACCCCAACCGTCTTTTGAAAAGCCGGCCCCGGCAAAAACCAGATATCGATTTTCGATCTCAACCTTAGCCTCATCAGCAGGTGCTTCTACAGGTATTAACACGAACAACCAGAAGAAGATAGTTACCAACTGTTTTTTAGGCAAATTAATTACAATCCATGCTCATCAGTTGTGCACTAATGCCTTTTTTCAGGTTGTCCATCCAGCTGCTGGCATTTGCATGAATATACGGCTGGCCATTTTTCAATTTATATTTCAGGTTAGAAGAACTGAGATAATTCACATCAAAGCTCTGCAGATCGTATTCAACCAAAACATTGAGAGTGTGCTTTCCCCGCACAACAATATTCCCAACTACTCCGTCATCGGTGTAGCTCGGCGTCCATCCAAGGGTGCTCATCGCCATGGTAATGGCATGCCTGATTTGTTTACTATCCTGATCACAATCGAAGGAAACACGCGCGGGGTCGACCATAGGCTTGGCACCACGGGCTGTTGCATCCTGTACAAAAAACAGACCTGTGACTAAAACAGTGATTAAAAGCAGTTGCATTGTTTTCATAAAATAACTCCTGTATTTTCCAAACTAATAATAAAAGTAGTTTAACCTGATTTATCTATTATCCGTTGATTACCAGTCAGTTTTGCAAAATACCGCCCGGTCAGGTACCAGTGCAGGTAAACCGTTTCCAAAACCACCTTCCCGAACACCCGAAACAGGTGAAATTTATCCTCTGCAGCCACTGGCTTCAATTCCAGGCCAATATTTTCAGCCAGCACCATAATACGTTCCAGGTGATAGCGGTTACTGACGATCACGGGTTTTTCAAACTGTTTAAGCCAAAGCCCGGCATTGCGCAGATTATCCAGGGTATTTGTAGATTTCTCTTCGCACTGGATCCAGTCTGCTGATATCCCATGTGATTCAAGAAATAACGCACCAGCCTGCGCTTCACTAATACCAGACTGGGGCCGGCCGCCCAGGATTAGGACCTTCGCCTGCGGATGCTGCAAAAGCAAGTGTAAAGTACGTTCGAGCCGGGCTTTATAATCGTG
>JADFVZ010000053.1 GCA_015222805.1 Pseudomonadota bacterium | reverse complement strand
TTCTGGATTTACGATAGTGGTACCGATACGGTAAGAAGTTACGATAGTACATTTACGCAAATAGATGCTTTTCCCGGAACTGGGGCAGCTGGTTTCTCAAGCGGTGAAGGATTAGCTGTAATTGGTAACAGCTTGTATGTAATGGCATCAGGTTCCGACACAGTTGTTGAGTTTGATATCAGTACGGCAACAACTGCATCAGGAACATTTTGCCAATCTGCGTTCTCATCCGTTCCAATTCCAGCCACTAACAAAACCAGCCTGTTCCTGTTAACGTTATTACTGTTGATTGGTGGTGGTATATACAGTCGCAAATTCAGTTAATTTAATTGACAGGTTTGGTGTCTTAGTGCATCTTAAAATCAATAGCCAGATAGACAAAAAGCCCCGTTAATCAACGGGGCTTTTTTGTAGCGTGGGCATTTATGCCCACGCGTTAGCGGTATGTATTATTCCCCATTTTTTTATTGCTTTCCTGGTAAATGGTTTTTTACGCGTGGGCATAAATACCCACCCTACGGTATATGTTTTGCAATAATAGGTTGCAGGGCTGCCATTACCTTGTACGGTGCGGCAATTATATTGCCACCCCTTTCGAGGCTGTCATTACCTGAAAAATCAGTCACCACACCACCCGCCTCACGTACCAGCAGGATACCAGCAGCGATATCCCAGCGATCCAGGCCCATTTCCCAATAACCATCGAGCCGACCTGCAGCCACATAGGCGAGGTCCAGGGCAGCACTGCCGGCACGGCGTATATCCTCAACTTCGGTAAATACAGCGGCTAATGTATCCAGTGACTGCTGCAGGTGGCGGCGTTTCCTGAAGGGCAATGCGGTAGCCATTATGGCACCTTCTAAACCAGGTCGTGGTGTGACCCTCATGCGTTGATCGTTAAGATACGCACCTCGGCCCCTGGCGGCAGTAAAGAGTTCTTCTTTAATCGGGTCATAAATGACCCCAGCGACCAATCGCCCTTTGACCTGATGGGCAATAGATATTGCATAATGCGGGATGCCGTGCAGGAAATTACTGGTGCCGTCGAGGGGATCAATAATCCAGAGTTCATCACTTTCACCATCAGCACCACCTTCTTCGGCTAGAATCGCATGATCCGGGTGCAGTTTGCGAATATGGCTTACAATGGCATACTCGCAGGCACGGTCCACTTCGGTGACGTAGTCGTTTCGAGTTTTTTTGCTCACCGCAATCCGACCCATTTTAGGCAGGTAACGGTGGATGATATCACCCGCCTTGCGGGCGGCTTCAATGGCAATATTAAGGGCTGCTTCTGACATAATTTCAAGTCCGTGTTTAGCTGCGCATTATAACAGATCAGATCAGGGCAAAGTATGACGCAACAATTGAAAAACATTCGCATTATCCTCATTAACACGACGCATCCGGGTAATATTGGCTCGGTTGCACGGGCGATGAAGGTGATGGGGCTGGACCAACTGCATCTGGTAACGCCGCTAAAATTCCCGGATGCACAGGCTACCGCAATGGCTTCAGGTGCAGATGACCTGTTGCACGATGCGATAGTCCACGACAGCCTGGATAGCGCCCTGGAGGGTGTTTCCCTGGTGTTTGGTACCAGTGCCCGCCTGCGGACACTGTCAATGCCGCAAATGGATGTACGCGCAGCCGCTGAGCGGGCTGTCGTTGAGTCACAACAGCATGAAGTAGCCATTCTCTTTGGTCGTGAACGGCATGGCTTGGTTAATGAGGAAATGCAGCGCTGCCATTACCTGTTGAATATACCAACCAACCCCGATTACAGTTCATTGAACTTATCCCAGGCAGTTCAGGTGTTGAGTTATGAATTAAGGGTTGCGGCCCTGGGAGAGTCAGGTATCACCAGTGAACCCGTCGATTATTCGCCGGTTGATTCCAGTCAGATGGAGCGTTTTTTTGAACATCTTGAACAAAGTTTACTGGATACCCGTTTCCTGAATCCGGCGCAACCGAAAATGCTAATGGCGCGTTTACGCAGGCTTTATCTGCGTGCGCGTCCTGATCAGAATGAAATTAATATATTACGCGGTATCCTGGCCGCCAGCCAGCGTGCCTGTGAAGCAGACTTTGATAAACCTGAAAGCCCTGCAGATGATGCCTGATTACTATCAGCAATATTTACAACCTTTCCCGGTCACTTATGCCTGATACAACCACCCCTACACCGGCCCAGCAGGCCGTTTGGTCTGTGGTTGCAGCAATTCCCCGGGGTCGGGTAATGACATACGCTGAAGTTGCTGACCGTGCAGGCCTGGGACGGGCCGCACGGATGGTTAGTTCAGCATTACGGACTGCTCCTGCGCACATGGAACTGCCCTGGCAGCGGGTCATTAATTCACAGGGAAAAATTTCGTTCCCCAAAGACTCCGCCGCTTATATAAAACAATATGAATTACTGCTTGGCGAAGGCGTAGTGTTTACTAATGGGCGGATAAATTTAAAAGTATTCATGGCTGAAGCGGTTATTGATGAACAACTCTGGGCAGGGTTTTTTAAATAGCGAGAGCTAAACTGGGTTTTTCGGGTCCATTTAATTATGCAAAATAATCAGAAAAATTTAAACTTATGGCAGCGCCTGCGTAAAAATTACTGGCTCTCGCTGGTTTTTGACGCGACCCTGATAGGGATGGTGTTTATCGGTATCAGTTTCTGGCAGGCGCGTGATTTATTGCCAGGGGATTCAGGAGTATTAGCACCTGCCTTCAATCTTCCTGATCGTCACGGCAACATTGTCAGCCTGGAGGATTACCGCGGCAAGCGTGTAGTTGTATATTTTTTCGCCCCCTGGTGCAGGGTTTGCGCTCTGAGTATTCATAACCTGGTTGATATTGCTGCAAGTCGTGACCCGGAACTGGTGATAATCGCGCTTGGCGTAGATTATCAACAGGCGGATGATATCTGGGATTTTGCCGACAAGCATGATTTACAGATGCCGGTACTACTCGGCAGTAACCAGCAAATGCGAGACTGGAAAATTAAGGCATTTCCAAGCTACTATGTTTTGAATGAAACGGGTCAGGTTATCTCCCGATCAGTTGGTTATAGTACCGAAGTTGGTATCCGCTGGCGTGCTCGCAAAAGATAGGTGTACTATCTAGCACTACTAGCAATGCTTTTGCATGCTGGATAAAAAAATATATTTCGGGTTATACTTTAAAAAAGAAATGCCAACGGACTGGCATTAATGAGGGTATTGCAATGTCGGCAGGGAGTGCCGGGAGCGCTAAAGAGAGGGTGGGTAGTATCATGATCGATACTGGCTCGGGTTATTTTGACTGGACGATTGTTGCGGATGGTGTAGTCGAAGTTTCGGTTCGCGATGGGGTAGAGCTACAGGGTGAACATATAGCAAAGGCATTTGCGCTGGTTAAAGAAGCCATGCCGGAGAAATTCTGTGTGCTTGCCCATCGGCATGAAACTTACAGCCATACACTTGAATCAATGATTGTTCTTTCAGAGCTGGAAGAAATATTACTTTATGCTGTGGTTGTCAACAGTGCACATCAGCGTGAGCTTGGCAGTTCACACCGCATGATAAATCCAAAAGTACGCCTGTTTGGTGATAGAAAAGAAGCCCTGGAAACATGCATTCAATTAATTAATACAAATAAACTGCAGGGCGGGGCGTGATACCCACCCTGCAGCATTGAATTAATCTTTGCTTACAGTATGTAAGTGTATATCTTGCTGCGGATACGGGAATGAACAGCCTGCGGCTTCCAGTTGACTCTTGAAACTTTCGAGCAACTCATCCCTGACGCCCCAGTAATCTTCTTTCTTTACCCATGGACGGCAGGCAAAGTTGATGCTGCTATCGGCCAGGTCCATTAAGATTACCTTGGGTGCAGGTTCTTTCAAAATCATGGGGTGAGCCTGCAGGACCTGATTAAGAATATCACGGGCAACCTTGAGGTCATCATCATAACTTACCCCAATGGTCATATCGATTCGACGAGTATCCTTGGCAGTAAAATTGGTTATAGGGTTGCTTATAATCGAGTTATTCGGGATGGTAACGAGTTTGTTGTCAGTCGTTGTAAGGATGGTTGAAAACAGTGAAACATCAGTAACTGTTCCACTCAGGCCGGCAACTTCAACAAAATCATCCGTCCGGAAAGGTCCAAGCACGGATATGATTACACCGGCTGCAAAATTGGAGAGTGAGTCTTTTAATGCAAGGCCTACGGCTAAGCCCATGGCACCTAAAACAGCCATCACCGAAGTAATATTCATTCCGGCTGCTTCCAGTCCAGCCATTAATGGCACTGAAAAGACGGCGACGTAAACAATCTTGGTGATGAAGTCTGCGAGTAAATCCGCTGCATCACGACGGCGCAGAAGCTTGCCAACAGAGCCGGCAATAATTTTTGATACATAATGACCTACGATTAAATAAGCCAGGGCAACCAGTAAGTTGGTGATGGTTGCCATAAGTGCTTCACTTTGGCTGATATTGGCAAAAAAAGCCTGAATTTGTTCCATTTTTTAATCCTTTTTATTGCTGAGCTGTAGAATTTTACCAGTCCAGTTTTGTTTTAAATCTTTCCATTCCATTTTAAACCATGGGGTGAAGTGTTCGGGGTGTTGGATTAGTTCCCGGTCTAAATTAACTGCCGCAATCCAGCGCCAATCATCAATTTCATTACTATTCACGGCGACTTCACCATCATAGCGACCGATGAGGACAGAACAGAGTTCATTTTCCGAGCCCTTATCAGAAAACTCCGCCTGGTATTCAAATTTATAAAGAAACTCCAGCGGGCAGTTGAATCCCAGCTCTTCCAGCAAGCGGCGCTGGGTTGCAATTTCAAGGTTTTCCCCCTGCCTTGGGTGGCTGCAGACACTGTTGGACCAGTAGCCACCCCAAAGGCGTTTATCTGTGGCACGCTGTTGTAACAACAGCTCACCATTAGTATTGAAGATAAACAATGAAAATGCACGATGCAAGATACCGGCACCGTTATGGGCTTCGTCTTTTGAAGCATAACCAACTATCCGGTCAGTACTGTCTACCAGGATCAGCGATTCATCCTCAAAGGAAACTATAGCTGCCGACTGATTAGCCAATATCAACCTCCATGGCCTGGTAGCCGCTTTCCTGCAACGCATGCACAACCTGGTGGCGATCTTGTGGGCAAAGGGCGATGATAGACCCACCTCCGCCGGCACCGGTCAACTTAGCCCCAAGGGCTCCGTGTCGACGACTAATCTGGATCATTTCCTCAAGCTCCCAACTGGATGTCTGCAGGGCATTCAGCTGCCCCTGGCAGAAGTTCATCAGGTTTCCCAGGCTGGGCATGTCACCACTGATTATTGCCTCACGGGCACTCAGGGTGAGTTGGTCAATTTCATTAAATACGCGGTTATACAGTTCGGGATTGTTCGTCCAGCCTTTCCTGACCTGTGAAACCATTCCTGCTGTGAGGCTTTCAATTCCGGATATGCCGATCACCAGTGGTATCGGGCAGCCGGATTTTAACGGATCGATACTGGCGGCATCAGCCGCTGTTTTGCCGGGTGTATACATCATAAGCCGGCCATAAGTAGCCACGGCATTGTCGATACCGGAGGGATTGCTGTGGGCAACTTTTTCAAACTCAAAGGCAAAATCATTAACTTCTGCATCGGATAGATGCAGTTGAAAATGACTGTCGAGGGCGCGAACAATTGCAACTGCTACGGCGGCTGAACCACCCAGTCCCATGGCCCGGGGAACACTGGGGAAGACTTCAATGCGGATCGCCTGATCCAGCAGTTCGAATTTTTCCAGCATTGCACCCAGCGGACGCTCAAATGATTGTCGTTGGGCCGGATCACGGTGCAGGGTATATTCGACACCCCAGCGAGGCACGATAAATTCTACCTGGCCACGGCTTGATGTGTGGATAGTTGCCCTTGCAGCCATGGGCACCGGTGCGGCGATGGCATGGCGCCCATAGACAACGGCGTGCTCACCCAGCAGGATGACCTTTCCGTGACCGCCTGCAAAATGATCCGGGATTTCTGTGCTGTCAGCCGATTCACTACTGACGGCGCGTAACGGTCGGCTGTCTTTATTAACTTGCTGGATAATTTCTTTGGCCCGCCAGATTTTAATCTGGCCGTCTTCAATCAAGCGGTCTACCACGGTATCAAAGATACCCGGGCTTGCGCCTGCAGCCATTACTACACTACGGGCATGCAGGGTCATATGCCCCTTTTGAATGCCATCTGTTGCCAGTGCACGCAGGGCTGAGAAATTTTGCGCCAGGCCAACGGTTGCCATGACTTCTGCCAGTTCGCGGGCTGATGAAATTCCGAGGATGCGGTGGTTTACCCCGACGGTTTTATTCGACTGCAGGGGCCCGCCAACGATGCCGACTTTGAGGGGGATTTCGATAAAACCCAGGAGGGCACCGTCTTCGGCTTTGCTCCAGCGCGTCAATGCAGTGTACTGTCCACCGCGGGCAGCCCAGGCATGGGCAGCGGCCTCAATGGCCCGCCAGTCGTTGCCGGTGGCCAGGGCTACGGCATCTACGCCGTTCATCACGCCTTTGTTATGGGTCACAGCCCGGTAAGGGTCGGCGAGGGCGAAATCACTGGCAATAACGATTCCATCGCGTACCTGTTCGCCATCAAGGTCACCATTGATGCCTTTTCCAGCCAGTAGTTCGACGGGTATCCGTGTCCAGGCGCGTACCAGTGCACGGTCGGTGAGGTTTGAAAGAATCCGCAGGAAACTTTTGCCGTTGGTGATTTTCTCGATTAAAGGAGATATGCCTTCGCACATGGTGTTAACCAGGTTGGCTCCCATGGCATCACAGGTGTCCACAATGATATGGATTACCAGCATGTCACCGGCATCACCTGAAGAAGGTACCGTACGAACTTCAAGTTCACGGGCCCCGCCACCGCGGGCAACTAAATTAGGGTGCAGGGAATTTGCCAGGTTTAAAACTTCCATTTCGTTCTGGATGATCGCTGCCCTGGCCTTGGCGTGGTTGGGCACATCTACCAGTTGTATCTGACCGATCAGCAGGGATTCGCTGGATTCGGCCTGGAAGCCACCGGCTTCGTGGACGGTTTTGGCAGCCGAACTTAAGGCCGCAACAATGGAGGGTTCTTCAACTGCCAGCGGAATTAAATATTCTTTGTCATTGATCAGGAAATTCACTGCAATACCATTCGGTATTCCCATTACCCCAATAACATTCTCAATCATTTTATCTGCGGCTGCGGTATCCAGCAGGTGATCGCCTTTTAACAGGCTGAGGTAATCTTCTTTTGACAGCAGGCCGCGCTCGTGAACTTCCCGCAGGCGTTCGGCCACAGAGAGTTTATAAAATTTTGGTATTTTTGAGAGGCTCATTGGTCGAAAACTTTAAATCCATCCGCTAAAACTTCCAGATTGAGTATTTTATACCCTGCTGTACTGATTGTGCGGTTAATTTCCTGCAAATTGTGTCTTGACGCTGCACAAACAAGATCACCATCGTTACCGTCAGCTCAGCTGGGTTACCAGGCGCATTCGAAATTAAGGCTGGTTTTCTTATTTTGCAGGTTGGTATAAAACCGACCAGGGAAAAACTTCCGGGGGTGTTGTGCTCCCCCGGAGATTTACCCAATGTGTTACTTATGGTTTTAAGCAGATATTATTGTTATGCGACGCCTGATACCAGCAAAGCCGAGTAAGCCGGCGAGAATGACTAGTCCCCAGGTTGACAAGCTCGGAATAGGTACTGCGTCGCCTAAAGGTGCAATATAAGGAATGTTTGCACATGAAGGGATGAAATCCCTTACATCTACGACCAGGGTAGCAATTAATGTGCCATTGGCCTGAACATTGGCTACATTAGCTTCAGTTTCTGTTCCGTCATAGCCGGCAGGATTGACATCATAAAGATAAATATACATCGGTGAGGTATCAATCGGATTCGGATTGCCCCCCTGCATATTTAGTATTACATCACCAGTTGCAGCAACGGCAATCGTATCAGTATCGAGATCAATCAGGCTGCCATTACCATCACGTGCATAACTGATAAGATAGTCTGTACCACCACCACTGTCATTAACAGTTCCGGTGATATTCGCATCCACTTTGATATCTGTCTCATCACACAATCCACCATCATCGTCATCACCAACTATAGTACCCCACGAATTAAATGTGGCGGCTTCTGCACTGCCAATATCTAATAAGAGTGAAATGCTTAAAACCAGTAGAAATACAACAAAGGTATGCTTCATAACGTTTTACTCCCCAATAAAAATTATAGGTATAAACTGATGTCGCTGAAGCTAATGATATCACAGGCATTATTTTGAGGTAACGTATTAATCGGCGCCCTGATCAACATGGCTTGGTGGCAAAATTATTCGTGCTACTGTACAGAAAAAATAAAGCATGGGGGACAGGCTTAATGCTTATTTAATGATTAAATATCCGCAAGCCATCCGGCTCAAGGTCCAGGTCCAGTGTTTTGTATCCTGCATCACTGATTGTACGGCTGATTTCCTGTAAATTAGGCTGGGAGTTGGCGCATATCAAGCCAATATCTCCACCGCCCGCACCACTGGGTTTCCAGGCGCAGTTTGAATTTATTGTGATTTCCCTTATTTTCTCGTAAGCAGGTGTATAAATTGGCTGGTTTATAGATTCACCTAGTTCCCGCATCCATTCACCATAGGCGCGAATACAGGCTGTCAAAGCCAGTCCATTGCCTTTACCCACAGCAGTAATAGCTTCGGCAATGAGGTTAGCGGCTTGCTGTTGCCGGATTTTCCATAATTTGGGTTGATTTTCGATCCATACATTAAATGCCTGCAGGAACACTC
>JADFVZ010000010.1 GCA_015222805.1 Pseudomonadota bacterium | reverse complement strand
GTGACAATAGTTTTATGAAATTGATGTCATCCCCCAAAGCCATCGAGAAAGCCCTCGAAGGTCTTTTCGAAGACTAACACTTCCATTACCGGTGGCCTGCAAAGACCACCGGTCATCTATTACACCCCCGGAATCCAATGCCTAACAATACTGACCTGAAAATACGCCCGGCAAATACAGATGATTGCATGGTCATTCTCAGTTTTATCAAAGAACTGGCCGAATACGAAAAAATGTCATCACTGGTTGTCGCCACTGATAATGACATTCATAAAGCTCTTTTCGGAGAACCTAAATATGCAGACTGCCTGATTGCAGAATGGCAGGGCCTGCCGGTGGGTTTTGCATTGTATTTTTTTATCTTCTCAACCTTTGAGGGCAAGCCGGCACTTTACCTTGAAGATCTCTATGTACAACCGGGTGTCCGTGGTAACGGTATTGGTAAATCCCTGCTGCAGAGACTGGCTTCAACCGCCCTGCAACACAACTGCAGCCGCATGGACTGGGCAGTTCTCGACTGGAACCAGCCGGCAATTGAGTTCTACCAATCCATTGGTGCCCATGCCGAAGATCAGTGGACCACATTTCGCCTTGATGGTGAAGAACTTCTAAATTTTGGCAAAAACAAATAATTGGAAAACTATGTTTTATCAACCACTATTAATACCATTACTACTTCAGGTCGGACTTATTTTTATCGTCTGGCTGATAATGTATGCAACCCGCATAACTGAAATGAAACGTAAAGGCGTAGACCCCCAGGAGCTGGCGAATGCAGAGGCTAAACACGAACTATTGAAAGATGTTGCCGGTGCCTCAGATAATTTCAAGAACCAGTTTGAAATGCCGATGATGTTTTTTATTGCAATCCTTACCGCGCTTATCCTGGTTATTCAAAGCCCGCTATTGAACTCATTAGCCATGGCCTTTGTACTGCTGCGTATGGTGCATAGCTTTGTGCATATTACCTATAACAAGGTCATGCATCGATTTATGGCGTATGCACTCAGTTCTTTTGCCCTGATTGGCATGTGGCTGATCATTGCCGACAACATAGTCAATCGCTGAGGAAATTCAGGTTTCCATTGGAAGCTGCCAGTTAACAGGATCACGTCCCTGTAACTGTAAATAATCGTTTGCCTGTGAGAAATGCCTGCAACCGAGGAAACCACGGTGTGCTGACAGCGGCGAGGGATGCGGTGCCTTTAGCACGCAATGTTTCCCAGAGTCCACAATCTGTCCTTTTCGCTGGGCGTAAGCACCCCATAGCATGAAAACCAAATGTTCCGACTCCCTGTTCAAAACCTCTATTATCCTGTCGGTAAATCTTTCCCAGCCTTTACCCTGATGGGCACCGGCCTGTCCCTTCTCTACCGTCAGTACCGCATTTAATAACAATACACCTTGATCAGCCCAGCCTTTCAGATAACCGTGTTCGGGAATAACAAAACCCGTATCCTGATGTAATTCCTTATAAATATTTTGCAGGGAGGGCGGTATTCGTGTTCCAGGCGGAACTGAAAATGAAAGCCCGTGCGCCTGTCCGGGCCCATGGTAGGGATCTTGCCCGATGATAACCACTTTTACCTGTTCAAACGGCGTACTATTGAGTGCATTGAAGATTTGATTTCCAGGTGGAAAAACCTGTGCACCCGCCTGTTTTCGCTGGAGTAGAAATTCACGCAACCCCTGCATATATTCCTGCTCAAATTCTTTGCCTATTCGCTGTTTCCAACTGTCTGTTAATTCAATTACACGCATATTATCCAGATAAATTTCCATGCAGCTAATGTAGTTTTAGCTTATCCTAGATTCCAATTACATATATAGATAATTACTACCATGCCAATAAAAACTGATGTCCTTATTATCGGTGCCGGTCCTGTGGGCCTGTTCCAGGTCTTCGAGCTAGGTCTTCTCGATATTAAAGCCCATGTCATTGATGCCCTGCCCCAGGTTGGCGGACAGTGTGCGGAACTGTATCCTGAAAAACCTATTTATGACATCCCAGCCTGCCCCGAAATCGGTGCCCAGGAGTTAATCGATAAGCTGTTGCTGCAGATTGCTCCATTTAATGCTGCTTTTCACCTCAAACAAATGGTTACATCGGTTGACAGACAGGAAGACAGCCGATTCCTGGTCAAAACCAGTAAAAACAATCAGTTCGATTGTGCGGCAATTATCATAGCAGCCGGACTGGGACCATTTCAGCCGCGCCGCTTGCGAATTCCGGACGCGGATCAGTATGAGGGTTCACAAATCAACTACAAGGTTGGGGATAAATCTGCCTACGCTGGTAAAAACCTGGCCATATTAGGCGGCGGGGATTCAGCCCTGGACTGGGTGCTGGAACTGGCAGAAACAACTGCACATATATCCCTTATCCATCGACGCGAAGAGTACCGCGCCCAACCAGCCTCAGTTAAAAAAATGCAGGCACTGGTCGCAGAGGGAAAAGTCACTGAATATCACGGTAATGTAGCCGCAGTTGAAATAACGGATAACAAGTTAAGTGCTTTAGACGTTCGCTGCAACAAAGGTGATCAAAAGAGCGTTGCGGCAGATTCAGTCCTGGTCTTCTGGGGGCTGTCACCCAATCTTGGCCCTATCGCAGACTGGGGACTGGAAATTGAACGTCGACAACTACCTGTCGACACCGAAAAGTTCCAGACCAGCGAAGCGGGTATATTCGCTGTTGGTGACATCAACACCTACCCGGGTAAGAAAAAACTAATCCTCAGTGGTTTCCATGAGGCAGCTTTGGCTGCCTTTGCAATAAAATCTTACCTGGAACCCGGGAAAAGGGTTAATCTCCAGTACACGACCACCAGTTCATTAATGCATGAAAGACTTGGACTTAAAAAATAACAGCCAAATTCACTTTGTAACCCTGCTGTGACTTTACAGCAGGGTTACAGCATTAATTGAGTACTGACTAAATACACCAGGCAAAACCGGAATCTCCCGGGATGCCATTCAGCATATCATCATTTAATAATTAGGCGATTAAACTGATTAGTTCTAATAATGTTCTTTCGAACACCAGTCTGGAGATTATAATATTCATATACAAAGTCATAGCGCTGGTCACCAATGAATTTGCCGTAAACCAGCACTAGTTCATCGCTTCCATCGTTATCAATATCGTAAACACCAGACTCAGTCCCCAGGAAATATCTTCCAATAATGGGGCGTGGGCGGAATACTTTAACAATTGCCCCGGTATTTTTATTGAGCACCCAAATATTAACAATCGACAGGTCTTTTCCGCTTGCAGGAGTACCTGTGGCAGCCTGCGTACCCAGTGCAACAATCACATACTTGTTAGCACCAGATTGAGCAACACCAAGACCCATGCATTCCCAGTTAAAAAGAAGGATAGGTGAAAACTGTCGCGCCACATTAAGTGGATCATACTGGAATGTAGGCGTTAAAATATAGCCCGCACCAGGAAACACCTGAGCAAGGCCTTTGCTTTTCTGGAAAAAGTTTCGGCTCCATACCACCTTGCCACTGGGGTCCTTAGAGGTTAAGAACAGGTGATGCTGCAGTTTACGCAGACCATTTTCCTGCTCCAGAAGTACAGTTGTATTGACCGTTGCGGTAAGCACACGCAGGCCCCCGGTAGTGGTAATATGAACTGGAGTAGGTGATGTGTTTGTAGGTCCACAAAGGAATGCTCCGCCAAATCCGAAAAAGTTCAAGGCCTGGGCATTTGATGCCCCTGCAATGCTTATCACGAAAAACAGAAATGCCCAACTGGTAATTTTTCGACATGTAAATAATACTGACTTCATAACCCTCTCCTTGCTTAGATTTATCTGAATAAAGTTGCGCAATAACCCTGTCAATTTGAACACTTGCTATTATGTGGTATCAGCAGGTCAAGCGCTTCATGTAGAGCATCCAGGCAACATACTAAACATAGACATACTCTTCAATACTATATCCAGACCGAGGATTTTTCAATCCGGAGATAATATTTGAAACTTCCGGTTAATACCGTTTACAGCAGATCGGGCTTAATAATTAATCAGTGCAAGGAGGGGTAGTTGCGATACCAGGGTGACTGAAACTGTTTGTTACCGCAGTCATTACTAATGATTGAGCCGATGACACTAACTTACAAATAGACCAGGGCTTCAACGGTATTTTTATGGCAGGAAATAGATTCGCCCTGCACAGCATTCAATCAATTAATTGATAAATGATACTGCCGGGTTAAATGCAACTAACACAAACACTCTGTTTAAACTTGATAATTTTTAGAACTATACTATTATTATTGATATGCGGTTCATCACACAGGTTCCCCCCCTTTTCTGTGTAATGATTCATTCATGCAGATGAACCGCATTTTTTAAATTCATGGTTTCGATTAAGATCCCGGGGTAAATCAAATACGCTCGCGAATACAAAGCAAAACAACCTGTCACCCGCCTGCAACACACGTAGCCCTGCACGCTTAAATGCTCAACTGGCCGGAATGACTAATTCTTTCCCAATGAATATACGATCTGACTTAAGGCGGTTCACTTGCCGCAATGTGCTAAGACTTATGTTATAGCGCTGCGCGATACCACCCAGGGTATCGCCACGAGCAATAATATGCCGGGAAATGGTACGGTTGGCAGCAATCCAGGTACCCGGTAGCGGCTGTTGCTTAAAGTGCTGTTCAACCCCGTCGGCTATCGCACGCGCCAGTTTCTGCTGGTGTTTACGGTTTTTGAGTTTCTTTTCTTCACGCGGGTTACTGATGTAGCCGGTTTCCACCAGCATGGAAGGTACATCCGGTGATTTCAATACCACAAAGGCGGCATGCTCTACCTGGTTTTTATGTGTCTTGCCCAGCTTGCGCAGGCTTTCAAACACCTGGTTAGCGGCATGATCACTGGCTTCCATGGCAGCATTCTGGGAAAGGTCAAGCAATACTGAAGCCAGCACATTATCTTTATCTTCCAGGGTTACACCACCAATTAAATCCGCCTGGTTTTCAGAGTTTGCCAGCCAGCGGGCGGCTTCACTACTTGCTCCGCGGCGGGAGAGCACAAATACCGAACTCCCGGACACACTGCTTTTACGAAAAGCATCTGCGTGGATAGAAACAAACATATCTGCCCGCGCTGTGCGTGCCTTGGCAAAACGCTGGCGTAAGGGAATATAGTAATCACCGTCACGGATCAGTACCGCTTCCATGCCCGGGCGGGCATCAATGGATTTTTTTACTTCACGGGCAATTTGCAAGGTAATATCTTTTTCACGTGATTTGCTGGCACCCAAAGCACCCGGGTCTTCCCCGCCATGGCCGGCATCAACTGCAATAACCACATTGCGCTCTGCATCCGGCCGCATTCTTTTAACAATTTTGAGGTGTTCAGCAGTAATGCCGCGTTTTTGCGGATACAGGTCGACCACCAGGCGATGCCCATAATCTCCAATAGGTGCGAGCAGGAAACTACGTGGTTCGACTGCAGCTGAAAGGTCCAGTACCACCCTCATTTTGCCGTTTTCAGGTTTGCCATAGCGAACCGTTTTCAGGATACCGGCGGTTTTCGGATCAAGTTCGAGGCTGGTTTTCAGTACCGTAGATTGCAGGTCGAGGACAACACGTGCGGGGTTTTCCAGTTCAAACAGTTTGTAGCTGGTATTTGCACTTAAATCAAATACCGCGCGGGTCTTTTCCGGATCGGTCCAAACCCTGAAGCCATTGATTTCACTATTTTTTGGCGCAGCATAAGCCAGTGCAGCTGTTAACAGCAACAAGCCGGTACAACTCCATTTGAACAGCCGTTTATGCATTATTTTCCTGCTGGTGCAGTTTCTTAAGATGAATAGTGCGTGTTTTAGCAAAATAAATCAAGTCTGAGACAATGTATTTGCTAGTAAAAACCAATAGATATATAACTAATCTAGAAACAAGACGACAATGATGAGGTGAGCTTTTCACCCGTTTTTGACTGCGCCTGCAGGATAAACATCCGTCCTCCGGATTGATCTTCAATTCGAATCAGCAGGTCTGCGGGCGGTAACCAGCCCTCCCCCTGTTGCGGCCATTCGATTAAAGCCAGCGCTCCTGCGAGGATTTCCGGCACACCAATATATTCCAGCTCGGCAGGTTCAGCCAGGCGGTACAGGTCCAGGTGGATTAATGGCAGGTCTGATATCAGTCCGCCAGCTGCCGCTACTTTGCCGACACGGTACTCCTCGACCAGCGCATAGGTTGGGCTCTTGATGCGGCCTTTCACTCCCAGCGACTGCAGTATTTCACGCGCCAGGGTAGTCTTGCCGGCACCCAGGTCTCCCTGCAGCCAGATACTTGCGGCGAAGGGTTCGCCACTGGCTTGCTGCTGCAGGTAAAGTTGGCGGATAGACCCTGCCAGCTCAGCTGCGAGCCGCCGGGTATCACTTTCCAGCGGGCAATGACAGTACACCATAACTGTGGCAGTTGAATCCGGAGTTGTTTCCCTGTTCATGGATTGTTCAGCAAATGACGGATTGCTGCTGGCATATCGCCTGCCAGCAAACCCACCTGCCCTTCCATTGCGGCAAGGTAATCGCCGGCACGCGCGTGGATTACTACCCCCAGCCGTGCAGCCTGCAGCAGCGTCATGCCCTGGGCCAGCAGGGCTGCAATCAATCCTGTCAACACATCCCCCATTCCCGCCGTTGCCATTCCAGGGTTGCCAAATGGACACACATCAACCAGTAAATCAGCAGCTCCCGACAGGCGTGCATGTGAGGCAATCAGTGTACCGCTGCCTTTGAGTACGACCACCGCCTGGTATTGTTCTGCCAATTGCCTGACTGCAGCAAATCGGTCTGCCTGTATATCTGCTGTACTTACCCCCAGCAAACGTGCAGCTTCAGCAGGATGCGGGGTGAGCACCCAGTTGCCCCGAGCGAAAGGCTGTTTGGCTAATAAGTTCAAACCATCCGCATCCACAACCAGGGGACGATAAACACCGTCTGCATCGGCTTTAACTAAAACCTCAAAACAATGCCGGCCCCAGTCATCAGTGCCCAGGCCGGGTCCCACCGCCAGAACATCCGCCTTCCGTGCAATGACTTCGAGTGAGGCTTTATCTTCAGTTACCCTGACCATCAGTTCCGGGCGGGCAATATTCAGGCTGGCGGCATGTTCCGCAGCTGTAGCAATTGTGACCATGCCAGCACCTGCGCGTAGACCGGCCTCACCCGCCAGCATAACCGCACCGGACATACCAGCCTGCCCTCCGCATAGCAGTACATGCCCATAACTGCCTTTATGTGAGTTGGCAGATCGAGCCGCTATCCGTTCTGGCAGCGAGCCAAGCAATTCCGCGCCATTTACAACTTCAGGATAAATTTCACTGGGAACATCGAGGTCATTAAAAACCACTTCGCCACAACACTCGCGCCCGGCGGCAGTGTAAAGACCCTGTTTACGCCCGATAAAGGTACAGGTCAGCCCGGCTGTTACCGCAGCTGAACCAACGGCACCGGTATCGGCATTCAGCCCGGTAGGAATATCGACAGCTGCAACTACGGCAGCTTGTTGATTCAGCCATTCAACTACATCGAGGTAGACGCCACTCAACGACCGGTCGAGGCCGGTGCCGAGCAAGGCGTCAATACACAGGTCAAATTCTGCAGTGTCCAGACTTGACTGAAAATCCTGCCAACTGATAACACTGCCATTTTCTAGCCAGTCATCGGCGGCAAGTAAGGCATCACCTGTCAATATTCCAGGCTGCTGCAGTGCAACCACAACCACCTGGTAACCGGCAGCAGCTGCCAGCCTGGCAATAACATAGCCATCACCGGCATTATTACCCGCCCCGCAAAGCACCAGCCATTTACTGTCAACCGGCTTAAGCTGCTCGAATCGTAGCTCCAACTGCTGGAACATAAATTTCCCGGCACGCTGCATCAGTGTGTAACCAGGTACAGACTGCACCTCAATCGCCTGGCGATCGAGTTCACGTACGCCCGCAGCGGTATATAACTCTGATCCGCTGATTGTGGCTGAATCGAATAATGACAGTTCTTGCATGACCTTCTCCATGCCTTCATTATACCGCCATGCCAGAACAGCCAACAATCAACAAATCAGTTCAGCCTGCGGATATGCAGGAACTTGCCGGGCAAATCAAAAACTGGGCCGCCGAACTGGGGTTTCAGCAGGCAGGAATAACTGACACCCGCCTTGAAGAACATGAAAAGTGGCTGTTCGAGTGGCTGGACCAGGGTTGTCACGGCGATATGGAGTGGATGCAGCGCCATGGCACAAAACGCAGTCGACCGGCTGAATTGGTGGAAGGCACCCGCCGCGTGATTTCCGTGCGCATGGATTACCTGCCTCCAGCAGCCAGTGATGTAATGGAAATGCTGAAACAGCCTGCAATCGGCATTATTTCCCGTTACGCCCTGGGTAGGGATTACCATAAAATCATGCGCAAGCGCCTGCAAACCCTTGCCAATAAGATCACCACAGTTGTCGGGACTTTTGGTTACCGGGTATTTGTAGACAGTGCCCCGGTACTGGAAAAACCCCTGGCAGAAAAAGCCGGACTCGGTTGGGTAGGCAAACACAGCAATGTCTTGAACCGTACTGCCGGCAGCTGGTTTTTCCTCGGTGAAATCTATACCGACCTGCCACTGCCCCTGGATACAGCCTCAAATGACCATTGCGGTGACTGTACCCGCTGCATTGATATCTGCCCAACCGCAGCTATTGTGGGTGAACGTAAGGTGGATGCACGTCGTTGTATTTCCTATTTAACTATTGAAAACAAAGGTCCGATCCCGATTGAATTCCGCAAGGCGATTGGCAACCGGATTTATGGCTGTGATGACTGCCAGGCCGTCTGCCCCTGGAATCGTTTTGCCCAGAGCACGGCAGAATCAGACTTCAATATCAGGCAACCCCTGGATGCACCTCTGCTGCACGAATTATTAAACTGGGATGAAGCCGAGTTCCTGCAGCGAATGACTGGTAGTGCCATCCGGCGGATTGGCTATCAAAGCTGGCAGCGCAACCTCGCGGTCGCCTGCGGTAATGCGCTGGCGGCAATACAATTAAGCCAGCCAGAGAAACTCGAACTGCTGGCTGCCCTGGATACCTACCGGCATAACTCCTGTGAAATGGTATGTGAACATATTGACTGGGCCCTGGCACAATTCCAGCTTGATTGATCAGGCGCCTGAACAGGCATCAAAGACAGTTCATTTGTGCTAATATGTGCGCCTTTCAAGACAGCTTTTTCCGCATGTGAAATGGCTGGAATTACTTTATTTTAGAATAAATAACCGCTGCCTCACCAGCCCAACACAGGCTACCAGTGAGCAATGTTTGGAGAATTAAAATGGGTGTAATCGATAAACTCAACAGCATGCGCAACTTCGGTGGCAATGCCCTCACCATCGGTCTCAGTGACGAACTTATCCTCGAGTTTGCTGCCAGTGATAATGACCTGGTACAGGCGGTTAATTCAGCCTCGGAAATCTTCATCAGCTTACAAAACAACGAAGCTGAGTTGCTGGCAATGGATGAAACTGAACAAATCAAGGCCATCCAGAACGGTTATGTGAATTTTTATTCCGACGACACCATCAACCCCTACGTGGCCATTGCCGCGCATGGCCCCTGGATTATTACTATGAAAGGTGCTGTCCTACATGATAACGGCGGCTATGGCATGCTGGGCTTTGGGCATACACCCGAAGCTGTCATCGAGGCAATGTCCTGCCCGCAGGTAATGGCGAACATAATGACCGCCAATATCGCCCAGAAGAAATTTATCGATGCCATGCTCAGGGAAATCGGTCACAGTCGTGGCGGCAGCCCGTTCAGCAAATTCCTGTGCATGAACAGTGGATCTGAAGCGGTTACCGTAGCCGCACGCATATCTGATATTAACGCCAAGTTGATGACCGATCCAAATGGCCCTAAGGCCTGCCGTAAAATTCGCAAACTCGGATTAACTGGAGCTTTCCACGGACGCACCGATCGACCAGCCCAATTTTCTGATTCCAGCCGGCCCAATTATCTCAAACACCTGGCAACATTCCGCGACAACGACAGCCTGATTACCGTTGACCCTAATGATATCCAGCAACTGGAACAGGTATTTGAGTGGGCTGAACTCAATAATGTGTTTATTGAAGCCTTCTTCATGGAACCGGTTATGGGTGAAGGTAATCCGGGTGAGGCTGTTACGCCTGAATTTTATGCCCGTGCCCGGGAGCTGACCCGTGCCCACAATACGCTCTTCCTGGTCGATTCGATCCAGGCGGGTATACGTACTCACGGTGTGCTGTCGATTGTTGACTATCCGGGCTTTGAGCACCTCGACGCACCCGATATGGAAACCTATTCCAAAGCATTGAATGGCGGCCAGTATCCGTTCTCAGTGCTGGCGATGACTGAAGAAACCGCTGCACTCTACCGCAAGGGTGTTTATGGAAACACCATGACTACCAACCCGCGGGCACTGGATGTTGCCTG
>JADFVZ010000052.1 GCA_015222805.1 Pseudomonadota bacterium | reverse complement strand
GAAGCGGAACCATCGCTGCTGGCAAAATCCACGACGATGGTTTTGCCGCTGGCGGCTGAGAGACTAACACTAAAGACGGCAGTGCTGCTACCCGTGTTGCCTTCTACAATATTGACATCATCAATGCTGAGGCCGGGTGGCAGGTCGTTGTCGGTAATGGTAACGCTAGCATTATTCAGCGCGCCAAGTGTGGCGCCACCCGTAGGGGCGCTCAGGGCAACAGCGAAAGTTTCATCATTTTCATCCAGACTATCATCAATAATGGGAATATTGATGGTTTTATCAGCTATATCACCATCCGCCCAGCTGAGGGTGTTGCTAACAGCTGTGTAATCAAGCCCAGCAATGGCAGTGGTGTTACTGCTGTCAAAGCTAATGCCGACCACGCCCTCACTGCCACCCGTTCGTTGTACTAATAAGGTGGCATTGCCACCGTTTTCGGCAACGCTAGCAGCAGCAAGGCTAAACTCAATTTGCCCGGGGGCAACTTCCACTGCGCCAATATCCACTGTGGTATTGACGATTCGGGCAAAGCCGCGCTGATCGGTAGAAAGCCCCGCCGCTGCAGCATTATCACCGACATCAATCACCGGGCTGCCCGTCAAGGGCAGATGGGTCAGGGTAGGCCCGCCATTGTTCTGCAAGGGGCTGAGCAGAGGGTCGCCATCGGCTGTGCCATCGCAGCTGATATCGCCGAAATGATTGTTGATGTTGCTAGAAAGAGGGTCGCCTAAAATACAGTCTGAACTACCTGGATTGTTGGCAATGATGCTGTTGCTCAGGTTGAGTGTTAAGTTATTAGAGGTCCTGATTCCGCTTCCACTGTTTGCGTTATTGCCCGAAACCGTGCTGTTGTTCAGGGTGACCGTTGAGTTATATTTGGCATGGATTCCGCCGCCAGTATTTGCGTTATTGCCCGAAACCGTGCTGTTGTTCAGGGTGGCCGTTGAGTAATATTTGGCATAGATTCCGCCGCCGTCAAAAGTTGCGTTATTGCCCGAAACCGTGCTGTTACTGAGGCTGATTGAGCCATAATAAGTATAAATTCCGCCGCCGTTAAAGGTTGCGCTATTGTCTGATACCGTGCTGTTGCTCAGGCTTACCGTTGAACCAAGGGTATAAATTCCGCCGCCGTCTTGTGCACTGTTGTTTGATACCGTGCTATTGGTTAGGTTGAGTGGACCATAGGCATAAATTCCGCCGCCGTTAAAGCTTGCACTGTTGCCTGAAACCGTGCTGTTGTTCAGGGTGACAGGCAAATAAGATACGGTAGAAATTCCACCGCCGTCAAAGCTTGCACTGTTGCCTGAGACCGTGCTGTCGCTCAGGCTGAGCGACGAGTAATGGTAGGTAAAGATTCCGCCGCCTGCCCCGCCTGAGCTGTTGCCTGAGATCGTGCTGTTGCTTAGGCTGGTAATTGAATAATAGTAAGCATAAATTCCGCCGCCGTTACCGTCTGAGCTGTTGCCTGATACCGTGCTGTTGCTCAGGCTGAGTGTTGAATAAAAGGTAGAAATTCCGCCGCCGATTTGTGCACTGTTGTTTGATACCGTGCTGTTGCTCAGGCTGAGTGTTGAATTAAAGGCATAAATTCCGCCGCCACGCAGATAATCTGAAACACCATTGCTGATGGTGAGACCTTCCAGATTGACCGTGGCACCATTATCGGTCTGAATCACCCTTGATTGGTTGTTACCACTAATGGTAATGTCCGGGCTATTGTCGTTATTTATATCACCATCAATGTTCAGATCGGTGATAATTTGCAACTCGCTGCCCCCCAGGGTAATGGTGCTGCCTGACAGGCTATTGTCGAAAACAATATCATCTGTGCCATTAGGCGTGCCAGCAGTACAGCCATTACTTAGATCGCCGGTGGTGTTGTCATTGGCATTGGCAATGGCTTCACGCAGGGTACAATCGGTGCCGTTATCCAGAGCGGAGGTCACAGTAATAGTGGCCGACTGCGCGCCAGCCGCACCCAGTAATAAGGATTGGGCGATGGCAAGTGTTAGACACTTGCGTTTGATGCTTGCTGGCTTATTGTTTGTTGATCTGGATGATTTTTTAGACCCGAGTCTGGATTTAGGCATGAAACAGTTCCCCTCCCAATTGATTATAATAATGATTCTCATTTAATTGAGATTACAAAAGATAATAGCATGGACAACTGTTGATGCGGTAACGGTTAGCAATTTTTCTTTAATTGCAATGAGATAAGGTTTCAAAGGCTGTCGGAAAGATGATGAGAAATTACAGATGAAAGAGGCATTGTTACCAATAGGTTCGGATGGCAAGAGAGTATGTGACGCCTTTGTAAGCATTACCACCTGTGGGTGATTTTCCGAGCTTTGCCCACTCTGCACCTGCCATTATCTTCAGGTAATTGGAGTACAGTTTGTAGCTGGCCCCGGCATACAGGGATTTATAGTTTTTGCCGGTCAGCACAGGTTCAATTTCATGCTCATAACGTCGCTGGCCGGATAGTGCGTAGGCATTATCCCCGCTGGCCAGGTGGAAGCGGAAATTAAGCTGCAGCAAGTCAGTATCCAGCAGCAAGTGTTTCTTAAGATCATAATTGAATAATATGGTGGCACCCTGAACATCACTGACATCCCCAACACCATCTGCCCAGGACAGGCTCAGGTCCAGGCTTGCGTTACCAGTGCTGGTTTTGTAATAGGTGGTCAGGATGTGTTCATACGGCGCAAAGGCATTATTGGCAGCAAAACCGTTGTTGAACAGGTAATCCACATAAACAGTACCTTTCTCAAATAGTAGTGGTACTTCAACGCTAAAGCCTGTGGAAATGGCATGCCCGGAACTGAATTCACTGAATTCATCGTCAATATCGCCGGCAAATATACCCAGGTGGTAGCTGTAGCCGGCTGCTTTGTGGTTGAAATGAACACCGACGGCCTCACCGGGCATCAGTTGATTGGCCAGCATCGAGCGCTCCAGCGTACTAATTTTTTTCGATGAGGTGCTGCGTTCGAGGCCGGTAAACAAATAATCCAGCCGACCAATGACGATATCTGTGTTTTGATCTTTACTTTTCCAGCCTAGCATTAATTCATACATGCCATCGTAAAAGGGATCCCCGCTATCACCGATATACATTTGTACAGCAAATTTCCATTGAGAGTGGACGTTTGCCTGGAACCCCATTATCTGGCGGCGGTTTTCGTAGCCGTCAGCGCTGCCCTGATCGGCATCGACTTTCCATGCCTGGCCGTGGTAGCGACCGACAAATTTTAAATAAACATCATCTTCTTCGTTGTTGTAGAAACTGGTCTTGCCCCACACGGCCTGGAAGAATTTAGAATTTTCAAGATCCTGCCCCATTGCCGGGTTAAGCAAAGTGGCTAACATGAAGGCTGCAATGATTAATACCGGCTTTATTTTTAGCATTGATTTCTGTTTTGGCCGAATCCGGTTAACCCAGATTTCAGTTTATACATGCTTTGCATTGTGCAGGTCATTATAAAATGAATTAATACTGTTCCGTTAACTATTCCACCGCAGAATTCCGAGATTAAGCGATTCCTACAATGAGTTGTCAGGTCTGTATTTCCTCACTTATCAAGGAGAGTTAATGGGACAACAGTGAAAATGAATGTATAAATGATGAAGTATCGGACCAGTGGTAAGTTAAGTTTGCGTGGTTTCTTGCTTCAGGTTTGTTAATATTCATTTCAGCAGGCGGGTAATATGGGCAGGATGATGGTTGAAACAGTAACGGAACAAGTCAGTAAAACAGCTGAAACGGTTGAAGCAGGGCAGGCGCTGGCGGAGCATGTTTCGGATGGTCAGGCCTTACTCAGCAATATCGATCAGGTTGTGCCTGAACTACTGCGCCCCATCTGGGGGGTTTTGCAGGAACACTCGATCCTGTTAGCTGTGATACTTTTTATGGCGGGTATTGCCTTTGCCAAGCTGGTGGAGTGGGTTTTTTCAAGCCTGCTGGAAAGGTTGGCAAAAAAGAGCCAGTCTGATTTAGACAATCGATTGATCAAGCTGCTCACGCGTCCGGTATTTGTAACGGTACTGATGATGTTCCTGATGATTTCCGTGGCAGCGCTGCGGCTGCCATTGAACTGGGATATGTTTCTCGACAAATTCCTGTTAACCATGATTATCCTGACATGGACCTTTGCCGGCCTGGGTTCAGTGGCCCTGTTCCTGGAATTCCTGAGTCATATAAAAAACCACTTCAACCTTGTTGAAGAACGCACCATACCGCTGTTCAACATGGTGCTTAAGGGTGTGGTGGTTGCGCTCTCAGTCTATCTGCTGCTCTCAGCCTGGGGTATTGATGCAACCGCCTGGCTGGCCTCTGCCGGTATTATCGGTATCGCGGTGGGTTTTGCTGCCAAAGATACCCTGGCAAACCTGCTCTCCGGGGTATCAATTATTGCGGATGCACCTTATAAAATCGGTGATTATATAAACCTCGACAGCGGTGAGCGTGGCAAAGTCACCCATGTTGGACTGCGCTCAACCCGATTGATAACCCGTGATGATATTGAAGTTAATGTACCCAATGCCATTATCGCCAACTCGACCGTTGTCAATGAAAGCGGCGGCCCCTGGATTAAGGAGCGTATTCGTTTGCAGGTGAATGTGGCTTACGGTAGTGATGTTGACCAGGTTTGTGAGTTGTTGAAATCTGTTGCGATAGACCTCGAGCACATTGTCAGGTTCCCGGAGCCTGTCGTACGCATGCGTGGCTTTGGTGCATCCGGTATCGATTTTGAGTTAATGTGCTTTATCGATGAGCCTGAGCTACGCGGTCGCCTCAGGCATTTCCTGTATATGGATATTTACAAACTCTTCCAAAGGGAAGGTATCGAGATTCCCTATACCAAAAATGATATTTATATTAAGGAGATGCCGGGCCGCAGGGAAACCTCCACCTGAGATAAAGTCAATGACTGCTGTAGAGATCAGAGAATGTAACGGCTCAGGTCTTCATCAGCAGCCAGGTCATTCAGGTGCTGGTCGACATAGGCAGCATCGATTTTTATCTTCTCGCCATCATTATCCGGGGCATCATAGGAAACTTTGTCCAACAGGCGCTCCATCACGGTGTGTAAACGGCGGGCGCCTATGTTTTCGGTGGTTTCGTTCACCTGGTAGGCGATTTCTGCAATCCGCTGGACACCATCTTCCATAAAGTCGAGCACCACACCTTCGGTACCCATCAGGGCATGATATTGTTCGGTTAAAGAAGCATCGGGTTCGGTGAGGATGCGGGTGAATTCTTTAACCCCCAGGGCATGCAGTTCGACCCGGATGGGCAAACGGCCCTGCAGTTCCGGGATCAGGTCTGAAGGCTTGGAAAGGTGAAATGCACCGGATGAAATAAACAGCATATGATCGGTTTTGATCATTCCGTAACGGGTGGAAACGGTACAGCCTTCAACTAATGGCAGTAAATCCCGCTGCACACCTTCACGGGAAATATCACCGCCACCGGTTTCGGCACGTTTGGTGACCTTATCCAGTTCGTCAATGAATACGATAGCGTTCTGCTCGGCGTTTTCCAGCGCCTGCATTTTGATTTCTTCATCGTTGATTAATTTGGCCGCTTCATCTTCAATTAAGATTGGTCGGGCTTCGGAGATCTTCATCTTGCGGGTTTGTGAACGACTGCCGGCCATGTTCTGGAACATACCCTGTAACTGGCTGGCCATTTCTTCCATTCCCGGCGGGGTCATGATGTCGACACCCATCTGGGATGCAACATCAAACTCAATTTCGCGCTCGTCCAGATCACCAGCAAGCAGTTTTTTGCGGAATTTTTTGCGGGTCTCGCTATTGCTATCGACGGGAGTTTCGGGTTCATTGGCAAAGCCGATATTTTGTGGCTTCGGCAGCAGGATATCCAGTAGTCGGTCGGTAGCAGCGTCTTCGGCACGGGCACGTACAGCTGTCATCGCCTGTTCCCTGGCCATTTTAATCGCCGAATCAACCAGGTCGCGGATAATGGATTCTACATCCTTGCCGACATAGCCTACTTCAGTGAATTTGGTGGCTTCAACTTTGATGAAAGGCGCATTTGCAAGTTTTGCCAGACGCCGGGCAATTTCTGTTTTGCCAACACCGGTGGGCCCGATCATAAGGATGTTTTTAGGGGTAATCTCATTACGCAGTTCCAACGGTAACTGCATACGCCGCCAGCGGTTGCGTAAAGCAATGGCGACGGCACGTTTGGCATCGGACTGGCCGATAATATGTTTATCCAGTTCCTGGACGATTTCACGCGGTGTCATGGTAGACATTATTTGCTCTCCAGTGATTCAATCACCAGGTTGTGGTTGGTGTAGATGCAGATGTCAGCGGCAATCCCAAGGGCATTACGGACAACGGTTTCGGCATCCATTTCGGTATGATCCAGCAGCGCCTGGGCGGCAGCCTGGGCAAATGGTCCACCGGAGCCGATGGCAATCAGGCCATGCTCGGGTTCGATCACATCGCCATTGCCTGATATTACCAGCGAGGTTGTTTCATCTGCAACCGAAAGTAGCGCTTCCAGTTGGCGCAGGGCGCGGTCGGTACGCCAGTCTTTGGCCATCTCAACGGCGGCCCGAGTGAGGTGTCCATGATGTTTTTCAAGTTTGCCTTCGAAACGCTCGAATAATGTGAAAGCATCAGCCGTGGCTCCGGCAAATCCTGCTATGATTTTTTCTTTATACAAACGCCGCACTTTACGTGCATTGGACTTCATTACGGTATTGCCAAGGGTAACCTGTCCATCGCCGCCGATAACGACCTTATTGCCGCGTCGAACGGAAAGAATAGTGGTGCCGCGATATTGTTCCATGGAAAAACCTGAATATATTGTTGGTGAATTAATACATGGGGTGTAGAAACCAGATTTACAAGCTAAAAGATTTCATGCCAGGCTTTGACCCGGTATCTCCTGACGAATGGCAAGGTACCTAATGAGGTCCCGGCTCGGGGGCCGGGATGACATTCTGTTTTTTTATCGGATGGAGTGCTCTTAAGCTGATCAAAACACACTACAAATAAATCAAAAAGAAGGATGTCATGCCGGGTTTAACCCGGTACCTCCTGACAGATAGCACAGTGCTCAATGAGATCCCGGCTCGTAGGCTGGGATGACGATGGTTCTTTTGGTTGTCAGAGCTTTAAAATAAATTTATTTATTCGGTTTCTT
>JADFVZ010000051.1 GCA_015222805.1 Pseudomonadota bacterium | reverse complement strand
TTAAACCAGTTTTGAATGCGGGCTTTCTCGAAGCGATTTTCCGTACCATTGAATAGTCGACTGATGTTTTCACGGTGGGTGAAGATAATCAGGCTGGTTGCCGCGATAGTCAAAGAGACTAGTGCTGTACCACTGTTTTTATCCAGTAAAACCACCGGTATAAGTGTACATACGGCGAGGATGGTAGCCAGGCCAACATAGCCGCTGAGGACTATAACCAATACCCAGACTGCCAGTACAGGCAGCATATAAACCGGTGCCAGTACCAGTAACACACCGATAAAAGTACCTGCACCTTTACCGCCGCTGAACTTGTACCAGATGGGGTAGCAGTGACCGATAATTGCGGCAAATCCGCAGGCGGCTGCCAGCATATTGTCTGGCTGGCTGATTTGCAGGAGGTCGGGGATGAGGGTGGCAATTGCGCCCTTGCCAATATCAATAATGACTACCCCGAGGGCGAAGATAAACCCCTGGGTGCGAAAAGCATTGGTACCACCGGCATTACCGCTACCCTGCTGGCGGATATCCACATCCCGCAGGCGACCCAGCAACAGGCTGCCGGATACCGAACCCAGCAGATAGGCGAGGATGATGGCGATAATACTAAGCATCAGCATTCTCCTGCAGCAGTTCAGCTGGGGGGATATAGTCCTGAATACCAATAGCCACACCACCGGGCCCCACATGGGCTCCGATTGCAGGACCGATTTCAACGATCTGGCAGGAATAAATGCCCGGGTGTTTTGATAACAGGTGGCGGCGGATAATTTTAGCATTTGCAAGGGCGTCGCAATGTGCGATCACAATGCGATAAACGCGGTCATGGCTTAATTTTTTCGCAATTTTTCCAGCAAAGCGTTCGAAACGATTTTTCCGACCTACCAGTATGTTGTACACCTTCAATTCTCCGGCGGGGGAATTTCGGATTAAAGGTGAAATCCTTAAGTGTTGTGCCAGCCACAAAGCAAAAGGTGGAATCCGGCCGCCGCGCACCCCCCAGCTGAGGTCAGTAATTAGTGCGTATGCGGTTGTACGCTGGCGGATTATTCGAGTAACTTCTACGACCTGGTCTAACTCCATGCCCTGATCAGCAGCTTCAGCCGCATAGGTTGCGATCAGGCCTTCCCCTGTAGTTGCGCTGCGTGAATTCAGGCAGAAAACCTGACCTTCTTTGAAGTGCCTGGAAGCGGTAACAGCTGCCTGGTAGGTACCACTGAGCAGGGCAGAGAGACCAACATAAAGGACCTGGTAACCATGGCTGGTCAGCAATTCAAATTGGCGACGAAAATCACCGGATGGCGGCTGTGATGTTTTTGGAATTGCATCCGAGGCGGTTATTTTCTGGTAATAATCAGTCGGGTTGATGGAAACTTTATCGAGGTACTCGGTTTCACCCAGGATCAGCCGTACCGGTACCATATGCAGGTGCAGGCGATCCATTTCGTCAGCGTCCAGATCAGCCGCTGAATCAACGACTACAGCGACTTTTCCTTTATGTGCCTGCAGTCGGTGCTGGCGCTTCATATCATCGGCTTTCTGCCGCAGCACCTGGCCAAAATCTTCACATAGAAGAAAGGTTTCGGCTGGATTATTGGTATGCAGGTGGACGCGGGCCTTGCCGGTGGTGCCAGCAACTACCAGTGAGTCGCAGTCGGTATTTTTAAGTGCAGAGATTAAACCCGGTCGGTCGAGGTTTTCGGCGGCAACAACACACTCAGTACAGAAGCGGTAAGCCGTCTGGCTTTCAAAGTGCTGGTCAGCATTGGATGTGCTGCTGTGTTCAACCAAAGCTGGTAACTTGCCATTATGTTTGATTGCTGCGGGATTGTGCGGATGTTGGCAATCGTTTTTTATAAATTCATCCATACCCGCCAGCAGGTCGACAAAACCCTGTGCCCCCGCATCTACTACTCCTGCCTGGCGCAGTACCGGCAATTGATTGGTAGTTCTTTGCAAAGCTTTTTTGGCCTCATCATAAGCAAAGGTAAATAATGTTTTCAGGTCATCTTCAATCAGCGATTGCTGCTTCCAGGCGGTTGCATGCGCCAGCAGTACGGTAGGCAGTGTGCCATCTACTGGTGTACTCATGGCAGCGAGGGATTGTTGCGCAGCCTGGGTCAAGGCGGTGGCCAGTTGGTCTGCATTCAGTTTTCGCCGTTTCTCGGTTGAGGCTCGCAGACCTTCGAAATACTGGGCCATAATGGCCCCTGAGTTACCCCGGGCATTATCCACAGCCAGGTTGGCAATTTTTGTGAGCAGGTCTGAGAGTTTGATGCGTGGTGGGCTTTGATCGCTAATAGTTGTGAGGATGGCTTCAAAAGTCATCGCCAGATTGGTGCCGGTATCACTGTCAGCAACAGGAAATACGTTGATTTTATTAATGTATTCCTTATCCGCTATGGTTGCGCGAAAGCCTGCAATCAGCAGTTGCCGAAACTGGTCACCATCAAGTTTTCGAATCGTTTTGTTCATGGGCAATGCAGGCTTAAAATTTGACATTCGCAGTGTATCACAGGATCTTATATTGCTGGCCCAATCCCGGGATTGACTACTCCGTGGTGAATTAGACCACTTTATAAGGTTGATCTATGACCAATGGCACTATAACAAGGGGCCTTTCAATGGCATGATTTTCGCATATTAATACTTATAATTATATTTGAAGGAGTAATGTATGAGTAGCCAAAATGCATTTGATGATTTTCGACAGGAGCTCAATGGCCGCCCCGGCCAGCCTATAGTTCTTGGTGTCTGCCTGGCCCTGGCCAAGCGCTTTGACCTGGAACCCTGGGTGACCCGGGTTATAGCGATTATCGCCGGTCTGCTGTTTTCGTTGCCGGCACTGATTGCTTATATCGTACTAGGCTATGTGCTGGATGAAACACGTGATCGCACCAGCGGCTTTTTTAAAGGCCTGGGTGTGTGGATACGGGAGCGTATTTCCGGGTTCAATAATGGCGGGCACAAGTCTGAAAGTTGACCAGATTGATTACGGTTCTAATCCAGTTTAAAACGCAGCACTCGATCAGTGACTGTTTGCGGATTGGTCATACCGCCTAATAGATAGAACCAGCCCTGATCATAGATCATGCCGCGATGATCCATGCTGGCCTGCGGCAGGCTTCCCAGTACTTGCCAGCGGTCTGCTTTCAGGTCATAAGAAAAAACTTCTGCCTCGGCTACTGATGCTTTGTTGTTGTAGCCCACACCATCGTAGTTATAGGGGTTTGTACTGCCACCGGCAAACACCAGCAGGCCTGTGTCAGTTGCAGCAGCCACCATGCGATAGCGGGCATCGCCCGGATGGTTGGCCAGGCGCTGCCAGTTAATCCTGCGAATATCATCCTTATTAATTTCACCCAGCCAGCACTGGGGCGAGCTCAGGAATTCCCGCTTCTTTTCTGTACCCAGGTTTAGCTGGGGGTATTGAATCCGTACGCCATCACAAACAACCATCCTATCCTCAAATATAGCGCCGGCGTGCCCGAACACCGGTTCCCCGGGCCAGGGTGTTGCCTGTTGCCATTCACCTGTTCGTGTATCCAGCACCTGCACCAGGTTTACATTACCGACATCGTGCCAGCCCGAAACCAGGTAGATATAGCGCTGCTGGTAAACTAGTACAACCATGTCATCGACAGGTACCGGCATAGGTCTTAGTGTTTGCCATTTGCCATCCTGATAGCGATAAACTTCAGGTGTTGAAACCTCACTGCCATCATCAGCAACTGTGTAGCCACCCAGTAAATAGATAGAGTTTCCTATATTTGCTGCAGCGGATGCCAAACGAGGCTGTCCAGGGACACTGATTTTCTGCCATTTGCCCTGGCTGCTGATAAATCCCTGTTTATGAATTGCTGTAGGTGTTTTTTGACTACCAAGTCCCAGCAGGCTGATAAGGTGCAGGCCCTGGTTATCACGAAAGGCGCTGACGGCATTATTGCTGCTGGCCTGCGGCAGTGGCGGCAGTTCTTCAATCAACAGGGTGGCCGCAACAGCCGGCTGGGCGAGTAATAAAAGCAGAAATATGCCGATAGTTTTCATCTTTAGGCCCCAAAGTGCTGACGTAGGGTTGCTGCGCTAAACGGCCAGCCAAGCTCAACCTCAGTGGCGGGGTTATGTACTACCGGAATGGTCAGTTCGTAGCGCTTGAGTAACTCAGGGTCATCCTCAATGTTCACTCCTGTAACAAACTCCAGGAGACCGGCGGATGCCAGTTCTGCGGCAGCTAAATCGCAAAGATGGCAGTCGGGTCGTGAGTACACCAGTAATTTCATTGTCTTTTTCCCTGCGAAGCAGAGTAGAATCTGCATTTGCAATGTTGATGGAATCGTATTTGTGAGCGTCAGTATATTCGACTTATTCAAGATCGGCATTGGTCCGTCCAGTTCGCATACGGTGGGGCCGATGCGGGCAGCCTGTACTTTTGTACAGCGGCTGGCTGAAAAAGGCCTGCTTGAAAGCGTCTCCAGGGTTCACGCCCAGCTATTCGGATCGCTGGCACATACCGGTCGGGGGCATGGGACTGACACCGCTGTTTTACTGGGATTTAGCGGTGCATTACCGGATCAAATTGAACCGGATGATATTGCTGCCGAGCTGGCGGTCATTCGTGAGTCAGGACAGATTACCCTGTATGGGCAGCAGACAGTTGCCTTTAATGAAAAGCAGGATCTTATTTTTAATAAGCGCAAATCCCTGCCGTACCATCCCAATGGCATGCGTTTCAGTGCTTATGCAGCAAAGGGTGAACTCCTGCACAGTCGTGATTACTATTCTGTCGGCGGTGGCTTTGTGGTGAATGAGGATGAAGCTTCGGATGATCGGATTATTCAGGATGTCACCCCGTTACGTTATCCCTACAGCAATGCCGAAGAGCTGCTGGCCCAATGTAAAAAACATGATTTACGCATTGCTGAAATTATCTGCAAAAATGAACAGGCATGGCGGCAAAAAGCGGAGATTAACGCGGGGGTAAAAGCGCTTTGGCAGGCAATGCAGGCCTGCATTAAACGCGGCTGCGAAGCCGAGGGAGTATTACCCGGCGGTTTAAAAGTGCCGCGGCGTGCTCCTGGGATGCTGCGTGAGCTGACCCAGCGGCCGGAGCAGGCACTAAAAGATCCTTTATCCATTCTTGACTGGGTCAACCTTTATGCGCTGGCAGTGAACGAGGAAAATGCAGCCGGTGGTCGGGTGGTTACGGCGCCAACCAATGGCGCCGCCGGTGTTATTCCCGCAGTGCTGAACTATTATGTAAATTTTGTCCCGGGTGCCAATGACGAAGGCGTATTCGAATTCCTGCTGACGGCCGGTGCTATCGGCATTTTATATTTAAATAATGCCTCAATTTCCGGTGCGGAGGTTGGCTGCCAGGGTGAAGTAGGGGTGGCCTGTTCAATGGCTGCCGGTGGGCTGACAGCTGCCATGGGCGGAACCATGGACCAGGTGGAAAACGCAGCTGAAATTGGTATGGAACACAATCTCGGACTCACCTGTGACCCGATTGGCGGGCTGGTGCAAATCCCGTGTATCGAACGCAATGCGATGGCATCAGTTAAGGCAATCAATGCCCAGCGGATGGCAGTCAGGGGCGATGGTGTCCACTATGTTTCCCTGGATAAAGTCATTAAGACCATGCGTGATACCGGCGCGGATATGCAGACTAAATATAAGGAAACATCCCGTGGCGGCCTGGCAGTTAATGTAATCGAATGTTAAGCCGCCTACTCACTAGCCTACTGTTTTTTCTCCTTTCAGCATCCTCGCTTGATGCCAAGCAGATGTATAAATACACCGATGAACAGGGCATTGTTCATTACACTGATAAAAAGCCGGTAACCGATCAAACAGTTGAATCCCACCCCATGCGCATGCCGGCGGCTGAGGTGCTCAGGATGCGCAACACTGGCACAAAAGAGAAACCTGCCTATTCAATCCGCAATTATCTTGCCGGGCCTGTGGAGGTTTTACTCAGCCTGGATAAGTCAGAGCATGTCCGTTCAGAGCCGGAACTGCCAGCAAGGGTAGTTCTTGCAGCAGGTGAAGAACGGATGGTGCTGAAGATATTCCCTACCGATCCAACCCGAGCAGGCACGTTCAAGTGGAGTTACAGTATGGTTCCCGGGGATCCCAGTATAACGATGGATTCGGGGGCGTTGAATCGAATTCCTTTCCCCAGGGGTGAGGCCTATTGGGTGTCTCAGCCGTTTAATGGCGAACAGACCCATCTGGATGAGCGTACAAGATTTGCCATCGACATCACCATGCCTGAAGGTACCCCGGTGCTTGCCACGCGCGACGGTGTGGTGATGCAAATGGATGATGATTTTTTTGAAGGTGGTAAAAAACGTCAGAAGTACTTGTCGAAGGCTAACGTTATTCGATTGTTACATGATGATGGCACAATGTCGGTGTATGCCCATCTCAAGCTTGATAGCTCCAGGGTTCGCATCGGACAACGGGTGAGTGCCGGTGACCAGTTGGCAGAATCCGGCAATACCGGTTATTCATCCGGTCCGCATTTGCATTTTGTAATCCAGAGGAATGCCGGTGGGAAGCTGCTGTCATTAGCGTACAGTTTTACCCTGGAAAATGGGGAGCAGCTAGTTCCGGATCAGCAGATTCGATTGGCGCCATGAAGGCTGGGCCCCGGATATTGCTATTCGCAGCCCCCCACCACACGTCATTCCCGCGGAGGCGGAAATCCAGTGCTCTTAGTTCGTACTTAGTTCTCAGTGGGCAGGCTGACTTCGCCCATGACATCTTTATGTCTGATTTTTCCACTGCCGTCACGATCAACCCTGAAGTCACCGGCAATATCCTTGACATAAATTGAACCGGAGCTGTCGCGCTTAATATGTACGCTGGCTTTCACATCTTCGATATAAATATTGCCTGAACTGTCTTCGTTAATCACGACATCCTGGGCAACATCGCTGATATCCATGTTGCCGGAAGAATCCCTTACAGTAACACTGCCGAGGATATGTTCAATGTCGATTCCACCGGATGAGTCATCGACGACCACATTGCCGGAAACATCTTCAATTTCGATATCACCAGAGGAATCTTTCAGGCTGAGTGAACCGACGTGGCTGATGCTGATACCACCACTGCTGTCGCTTACATCCAGCATTAGTTTTTCAGGGACAGTGATATCCAGGTCCACATAGGCATAGGAGCTTTTCCCGAACCAGCTGCCACTGTTTGAATCTGGCATAAGGGTTTTGATAACCGCGGTATTACCCTGTTGCTCAGCCACTAAGCGTATTTCATCAAGCTTATCTGCCTTTGATGCACAGGCTTTACCTTTAATTAAAATTTGATCACTATTTGAGTGGCCGCTTATTTCAAGATCACCGGCATTCACTGATATCCGGATTTGCCCAATATCATTTACAGCTAATACCTGGTCAACATCCCGTTGATGTTCACATTTCCCCCAGGCCTGGGACTGAGCGAAAAGGGTAAGCGGAATTACTGCCGCAATGATTAGAGTTTTGTTTTTCATTGTATTTTCCTGCGTTTAACTATTTTCTAGCTAGTGTCAGGTAAAGTTTACAAAGAAAGTAAAACCCGGTCATGTGCATAAAGGCATGGTGCAGCCTGGAGGTAAAACACACCCGGCTTCCAGGGATGGGTTGTCAGAACTCAAATTCAGTCAGCAGCCTGATGGTTTGATTTGGGATTTTACTATTCAGTCCAAAAATAATCCCGGCTTCCCAGCGCAGGCGGTTTTTACCTCCCAGGTTAATCTGGCCAAGAAATGCCGGGCCGATGGCTACGGTGTCCTCGCCACTGTAGAACTCTATTGCGGGTTCAAAGGCACGTGAATAACGATATCGCGCCAGCTTCCTTGTTGTCCGGGGCTGTTGAATATCGTCAAAGGTTAAAGTGGCTGTGGTCATATTGCTGCATCCATATTCTTACTTGTTGCAGCACATATTAGTGACCAATACTTAAGGAAGTCTTAAGGTTTGAAAGTATTACAGCTTATACCTGGGGAATGCCACGCAAATATATTATTACTTTATATATATCAGTTAGTTAGTTTGATGCGTCCAATTCGGTCATTGTGCAGCGAACCAAGGTATAAATAGCCCTTATGTTCTTCTGCCGAGGTGATTTCCTTAAGTATAGCCCCGGATGGATCATGCAGGCTGGAAACAATGGTTCCGGATTCATCCAGTTGCAGTACCAATCCATACTCAACCGGTCTGGGTTTGAAGCCGGCGGGAAGTTTCGCTGAGAGGTTTTTCAGCCAGGGCAGTGGATGCATTTTATCTACTGCCGGTAGCCGTAACGTCGGCATGGCCAGCCAGAAACTGCCCTTGCGGTTGCCCGAAATACCATCTGGAAAACCGGGCAGGTTATCGATAAACACATCATGGGTGCCGGCTTTATTACCCTGCAGCCAGTAGCGGACGACCCGGTAACGCCAGGTTTCATTGATTAGCACAAAATCCTCGTTTTTCGACAGGGCCACACCATTGCTGAAATACATTTTATCCATCAGCGTAGTGGTGGTTTTAGTGGCCGGGTTGTAAACCAGGAAGCGACCGTAGGGACGGGTTTCAAGCAGGTCCAGCATGTAATCGGGCTGGCTCCACTTGCTGGAGGCATCGGTGAAATAGATTTTGCCATCACTGGCAATGTCCAGGTCATCGGTGAAGCCGAACGGAATGTTGTCTGCACTGTTGCTGAGGACGGTTACTACTGCATCAGGACTGATTGAGAGTAAACCTTTGTAGGCATCGCAGACTATCAGGTTTTGATCGCTATCGAAGTGCAGCCCGAGTGGGCGGCCACCAAGGTCGACCCAGGTTTCTACCTCACCGTCCGTTAAAACCCGCTTGATCAGCCCATCCTGGGTGCCGGCATAAACTCGGCCTTGCCGATCAACGGCCACATCTTCCGGACCATAGATTTTGCCTTTTGCGAGCAAATCTGCAACAGCCAGGCGCTTGTTTGGCATGGTTGCTGCAGAGTTTTCCAATGCCCATGCAGCGGGAGGATTCCAGGCCATAGAGTCGACAGGTGACGGATAGAGCAGCAAGCCTGCTGCCGCGAGTATCATAATCAGGATAATGCCGAGGAGGAGTTTTTTCATCGGCCCATCCTACAACAGATTCCTGTTTTTTTGTATTTCAACTGATATAGAACATAGCATTAAATATTTCGCAGTTGATATAATGATCGTATAGATGATTGAAGGAGCCTCATTATGACAACAGTTACGACTATCTCGAAAGTTGCCGCAGAAAAACCGGTTGAAACAGGGCAGGAGGCTACGGTTGATGTTTTAACTGATGCAGTTGAGCCAGAACCCGCTAAAAGTGCTGAAGATATTTTTGATGAAAGTTCGGAATTGCGTGAAAGTATAGGAAAATACGGCAGCGAAAAAATTCTGAAAACCCTTAAAAAAGCCAAACAGGAAAAAGCCCTCAAACCGTATCAGGCTGAGCTGATTTTAATGCAGAAATACCTGGAGCAGAGCAAACGCCGGATGATCATCCTGTTTGAGGGTCGTGATGCTTCAGGTAAGGGCGGTACCATTCGCCGGGTAACCCGTTATATGAATGAGAAACACTATCGCGTAGTTGCCCTGGGCAAACCCAGTGATACAGCACGGAATCAATGGTTTTTCCAGCGTTATGTGGAAAAATTCCCTACCGGTGGTGAGGCTGTGTTGTTTGACCGCAGCTGGTATAACCGTGCCATGGTAGAGCAGGTTTTTGGTTTTTGTACTCCGGAGGAATATAAAGTCTTTATGAAGGGTGTCGTGGGTTTTGAAAAAGACCTGGTCCGCCAGGGAACGATTTTGATCAAATTGTACTTCAGTGTTACCAAGGGTGAGCAGGCATACCGATTCGATCGACGTAAAAATGATGCCCTGCGTCAATGGAAATTAAGTGAAGTGGACCTGCAGGCACAGGACCGCTGGGATGATTTCACTACCCAGAAATATGAAATGCTCAGGCGTACTCATTCCAATCACGCGCCATGGACAGTTATCCGCTCCAATAATAAACATGATGCACGCCTGAATGCCATGCGTACCATCCTGAATGCCGTACCGTATGAGCGGGGTAATTACGACATCGACTATGTACCGGATCCTGAGGTAGTTATTTCAGGTTCGCGTGAAGTTGAGCAGATGGAAGCTGTACGTATACGCCGCGGCAAGTTTACCAACTAATTTCTTCGCAAGTATTTGGGGTCGGCGTCAAAATATTTGACATCGGCCCCAGTATTTCCGATTCAGGTGCTTATTGGCTATCCAGAGAGCTGATCTTGCGGTAATCTGTCCATTCAATAAATGGATAAACCGTAAAATGAAATTCGAAAAATACGCGACGCGTTTTGTACAGGAAATTGGCTCCAAACAGGGAGCCATTTCACCTTCAATTACCCAGTCCGCAGCCTTTGCATATGGGGATTCGGCGACCGGCGAAGGTATCTTTGACGGCTCAGTGCAAAAGCCCCTCTATTCCCGCATGGGAAATCCAACCACAGCGAAGCTGGAAGGCATTCTCGCGCGACTGGACGGTGGAATTGGTGCGGTCTGTACCAGTTCAGGAATGGGTGCGGTTGCACTCAGTTGCATGTCAATTGTTTCAGCGGGTGATGAAATCATCAGTATTGGCGGGTTGTTTGGCGGCACCTTTGCATTGTTTAATGAAACCCTTAGGCGTTTTGGAATTCATACTTCATTTTTCGATGTGGATGAACTGGAAGCAATTGAAGCTGCCATCACCGCTAAAACTAAAATAATTTATCTGGAAAGCGTAGGCAATCCCAATATGCGCCTGCCGGATATTGGGCTGATCGCCGATATTGCCAACCGCAACGGAGTGGTGCTGATTGTTGATAACACGGTGACGCCGATGAGTATCCGGCCACTGGAACTGGGCGCGGATATCTGTGTTTATTCGACCACAAAAATTATCTCCGGTAATGCGACGGTATTAGGTGGAGCGGCGGTCTTCCGTGCTATTGATATGGAGTCTGCCGACAAGTTCAAAACCGAACGTTACAGTGATATTCATAAGTTTATCGACAAAATGGGAAAAATGGCGCTGATTCCCAATGCCAAAAAGCGGGCTTTGAGGGATTTCGGCATGAGTGCCAGCGCCTTTGCTTCCTATCTGACAATGCTGGGGATGGAGACCCTGCCACTGCGGATGGAACGTGTGGTCGAGAGTGTAGAAAAAATTTCTGCAGGCCTGGATCAGGCCGGATTTGAGATTAATCACCCCTGCTTGCCGGATCACCCCCATCATCAGCGCTACAAAAATTTATTTTCCAAAGGCTGTGGCTCGCTGTTGACCATCGATATGGGCACACGGGAAAAAGCCTTTGCCCTGCTGGATAATTCGAAACTGCTGTTTATTACAGCAAACCTGGGTGACAGCAGGACTTTGGCCCTGCATATGGCATCGACTATCTATAGTGACTTTAGCGATGAGCAGCGGGAATTCCTCGGCATTACCCCGGGCCTGATCCGGGTATCAATAGGCCTGGAAAACCCCGAAGATATTATTGAAGATCTTATCCGGGCGAGAGGTTGAGGGTTCTCAGTTTCTCGGGCGGGTTAAGATCGGCCAGTAAACCCAGACAAAGATCGCAAAGGCCAGGATCCAGCCTGTAGCCGCGAGATCCAGTACCCGCATATAACCCTTGCCTGATACCGGACCAATCACCGGTCCCAGGACACGGACTGCAGCAGCCAGCATAAATATCCAGTAGGCGGCCACGGTTGCCCGTGTCGCCACTAGCGGCCTGCCGGTGTGACCCAGGCCAACCCGGGTGGTAACCGCAAGGATGATACCGCCGATAGCGCCCATGGTTAATGCGTGCAAAGCTGAAGTGGCCGTAAATACCCAGCCGAAAATGCCAAAGCCCATCAGTGCATAACCGATGGGCACCCAGGCATAAGCCGCGTGCAATATAAACAGTAAGGGATTTGAGCGGGTAGCCATTCCTTGCCAGCGGCTCAGTCTTAAGCCATGCACCAGTGCAGCCGCGAACGCCAGAATTCCGGTTACCGGGTGTGCAGGGAATAAACTTGCAGCCAGGCCCGTTAATACAGTCAGTATCAATGCCAGTCGATTCACCCCCATGCTGTTGATGGGCATCCGGGTATATCCCTGCTGGCGCAACCAGTTGGCAGTAAAGTTAGGCACGATGCGACCGGCAATAATAATTACCAGCAGCAAAACAGAGTGAATGATCAGGTAAATGGCAGTCCGGTCAGCATTTACCAGTAGCTGGCTAACACCCAGGTGGTAGAGGACATTGAATACGACCAGTGCTGCGAGGATAGCAACCAGCTGGTAATTTCGTTTGCTGCCACCGCTGATAACTTCACGACCCAGCAGCAGGCACAATGTCAGCGGGAAGAGCATATCCAGTATTGCGATCAGGCTGGGGGGAAGCGACCCGCTTAATAACATTGCCAGCCTGCCAAGTAGCCAGCTGAAAACCAGCCAGCCCAGGGCTGCACCATGCACTGCCGGCCTGCGGGTCCAGTTCGCAACTGCGGTTAAACTGAAACCGGCAACAGCCGCCAGTGCAAAACCGATCAGCATTTCGTGTGCGTGCCATAAAGGTGTTACTGCCGGCAGGCCTTTGCCATGCAGGGTCATCACCCAGAGCAGCATGATCAGGATGGCAAAAATTCCGTTTAGCAGGAAAAACGGCCGGAAGGCATAGCTGAGTAACAGGGGTGTTTTCATTTTCATATTTGTAGTCATAGGTGTCAGAATAATCTCAGCTAAAGATTAACACAGTGATCTACATCAGCCGCAGTCGGTCGCTCTGTTGAAATCACTCATCACTCTATTTGGCGTTCAATTGATAAGTGTGAAAATACAGGCATTAACGAGTCGTTGGTCGGTTCGCTAAACCCGGAATTCAGCGGTGGAATAGTTAGTGGGACAGTAGTGATATTGGTATTTAAAATACCAAAAAACGAGTTATTTAAAGTTTTATTCAAAAACATCCAGAATGACATTA
>JADFVZ010000050.1 GCA_015222805.1 Pseudomonadota bacterium | reverse complement strand
ACCCGGTTTCAGGCGGAAATATTTACGTACCGGGTCTTCCATAAAATCACCGCGTTCAATGAATATCTCGCGGGTAATTGGTACCCGGCGCTTGCCCATGGATTCATCCTGTGGATGGCGGGCTGCTTCAAACCATTCGGTTTTACCTTCGGGGAAGTTTAGCAACACTACTTTCAACGGATCCAGCACCGCCATGGCGCGGGGTGCGGTCTGATTAAGTTCATTGCGAACTTCATTTTCCAGTACGCCCAGGGGGATGATCGATTCCGATTTGGTAACTCCGATGACTTCCGAGAAATTACGAATCGCCGCCGCCGGGTAACCGCGCCGACGCATTCCCGCAAGGGTGGGCATACGAGGATCATCCCAGCCATTAACCAGGTTTTCATCCACTAGCAGTTTCAGGCGGCGCTTGCTCATTACTGTGTAATCAAGATTCAGGCGGGCAAATTCAATCTGCTGCGGATGACAATCGATGGAAATATTATCCAGCACCCAGTCATACAACGGGCGGTGGTCCTCAAATTCCAGGGTACAAAGTGAATGGGTGATGCCTTCAAGCGCATCCGATATGCAGTGGGCAAAATCATACATAGGGTAGATATGCCAGCTGTCACCCGTGCGCTGGTGGGCGATATTACGGATTCGGTAAATGGTGGGATCACGCATTTTGATATTGGGGGAAGCCATATCAATTTTGGCCCGCAGTACATAGCGGCCATCTTCAAATTCACCCGCACGCATGCGCTTGAACAAATCCAGCGACTCTTCAAGCGGACGTTCCCGCCAGGGGCTAGCTCGACCGGCTTCAGTTAAAGTACCGCGGTATTCACGCATTTCTTCGGCACTGAGTTCTTCCACATAGGCCTTGCCGGCTTCGATCAGTTCAACAGCATAATTAAAGAAATTTTCGAAATAGTCTGAAGCGTGACGCAATTCTGACCATTCAAACCCCAGCCAACGGACATCTTTCTCAATCGCGCGGGCATAGGCTTCTTCCTCTTTACAGGGATTTGTATCATCAAAGCGCAGATTAGTCAGCCCTGAAAATTCAGCAGCCAGTCCAAAATTCAGGCAAATCGACTTGGAGTGACCAATATGCAGATACCCGTTAGGTTCCGGAGGAAAACGGGTTTTGATACTTTGATGTTTGCCTGACTCCAGGTCCGCAATAACAATATTGCGAATAAAGTGGCTGGTTTTTGTCGTGTTTTCTGAATTTGAATCCTGACTCATTTCGAATATCGCTTCTTTTACCAAAGGTTATTTACAAGTTTTTGCCATCTAATTTGGCATTTTGTTCATTAAGGGTGTAAATTCTATCGCATCATCAAGGCTTATGGTGCTAAATAGCACTCTAAGTGCATAAATATAACGATAATTCATAAGGGATTTGCATGTCATACCGTAATATGAGCCTCAGCGGCAAAATTTTTCTCGCCATGGTCGCCGGCCTTTCCATTGGCCTGTTTATCCAATATGGCCTTGGCAGCCCCGCATGGGTTGAGCTCTGGCTAACCGGCGGAATATTCAAAATCATCGGTGCGATTTTTATCAACCTGCTGAAAATGCTGGTGGTTCCGCTGGTATTTGTCTCCCTTGTCACCGGGACATCTGCATTAGCTGATCCTGCCACCCTGGGTCGGATTGGTATAAAAACCATCGGCCTGTATTTGTTAACCACGGGTATTGCAGTATCACTGGCATTGTTATCTGCAGTTATATTCAAACCTGGAATCGGGGCTGAACCTGCAGCCGCAGCACTGAAAGAAATAACCACAAATAAAACCTTTGTCGAGGTATTGATTGATATCGTCCCGACCAACCCGATCAGCGCCATGGCTAATGGCGACATGCTGCCAATTATTGTGTTTGCGGTAATGCTAGGTATTGCCATCACCCACAGTGGTAAAGCGGGCGCCAGTATTGCCGGGTTTTTCTCCGACCTGAATGAAGTCATTATGATGCTGGTCACCCTGGTGATGAAAATGGCACCTTTAGGCGTTTTTGCACTGATCCTGATGCTCGGTGCCAGCCTTGATTTTGCCGAGTTTGCCAAAGTAGCAAAATACATCGTTCTGGTCCTTACTGTGCTGCTGGTTCATGGACTGATTGTTTACCCTTCAATCCTGATCCTGTTTGCGGGCCTCAACCCACTAACCTTCTTAAAGAAAATGCGTCCAGCGATGATGTTTGCCTTCTCAACCGCATCGTCCAATGCCACCATTCCGGTTACCATGGAAACCGTGGAAAAACGCATCGGTGTAAACAACCGGGTGGCCTCTTTCACTATCCCCATGGGTGCCACCATTAACATGGACGGTACCGCTATCATGCAGGGTATCGCCACCGGCTTTATTGCCCAGTTCTACGGTATCGACCTGTCGCTATCCCAGTACCTGATGATTGTAGTGATGATTATCATGGCATCTATTGGCACTGCTGGCGTTCCTAGTGTGGGCCTGGTTATCCTTGCCGGGGTACTCGCCAATGTGGGCCTGCCCACAGAAGGCATTGCCCTGATCCTCGGTGTTGACCGCTTGCTGGACATGACCCGAACAGCTGTGAATATTACCGGTGACGCCGCGGTTACCACAATTGTGGCGAAATCTGAAAGCGAGCTGGATATGACGGTATACCACGACCCGAATGCCGGGCTGAAATTCGAACGGGGTGAGCAAACGCCGTAGAAAAGTTTAAAAATAAGAATGCATTTCCAGGAAACCACCAGATCACGTGGGCATAAATGCCCACCCTACGGACCGGCTATTCAACGTTTGTGAGCAAAATTTTTATTTTCTCCTATACTTGGAGTTGAATGTGGAATAATTCCCATTCAAACTCGTAAGGGAGAATCACTAAATGAATAATTCACCAATAAAAGCCCTCTTAATTCTGTTGCTGGCCTGTATGTTTTTGAGTACGGCCGTTATCGCAGCAGACGAGGAAAAAACAGACAACGTTGCAGTAGTCTGGCAAATGGATATTACCGATGGTAAGCACCAGATCTTTGAAGATGCCATTAAAAGCTTTCATAACCTCTACAACAAAAAACCCGGGCACGCTAACTGGAATTGGTACAAAGTAGAAACCGGTCCAGATACCGGCCAATATATTGCCCGCAGTGCTAACCATAACTGGGCTGACCTGGATGCCATGGAAAATATCTGGGATGATGATCTTGGTAAGTTCTGGACCCTGAATGTTGCACCACTGATAGAAAATGCAGAAAAGTACCTGACCATGGGTGATGATGAAATCTACCATTGGACTGAAGGCAAGAAATATAAATTTTACACCTTGCGTGATATGCACATCAAACCCGGCATGGATTTCAGCAAACACCTCAAAGTTATTCATGAAACCCTGCAAAAGGGCGGTTTTAAAAATGATTACGCCCTCTCATGGAATATTTCCGGCGGATATGGCAATAGCGCCACCTTCGTCTTCCCGGCCGAGTCCTGGGCCGATATGGCCGAACCTTCTCCAACTTTCGCCGAAGTCATGAAAAAGAATATGGATGAAGATGACTTTGACGAACTACTGGGTAATTACCGCGACAGTTATAAAACTGCCCGCAGCCGGATCGTCCGGGCCCTTCCCGACCTGAATACCAAATAGTTAATTTCCAGTACTTCTCTAAACCACCCCGAATCCTCTTCGGGGTGGTTTTTTTGTGCGCCATGCCTGGCGCACAAAAAAACCCCGGTCAGGGAAAACCGGGGTTTGGAATTTCAGGGTATCGCAGAGAGGGAGGTGTGGGACAAGTGTTGTCTAATCACGGAGTGCATTAACACACTTGCTGATACCCTGATGACTATATATTGCCAGTCTGAGCGTAAACAAAGCGTTAATGTGATGTTTAATTTTAATCAAACCTAAAAGTGTATTTCATCAACTATTCAGGCAACATTCCTCTCGGCCGCATGGCGCTTGAGATAAACCAGTAACAGGGATATTGACGCAGGTGTTACACCCGGAATTCGTCCAGCCTGACCAATGGTTTGCGGGCGTTGGTCAGTGAGTTTCTCTTCAACTTCTGCCGATAGACCATTAACGCTGGAATACTCAAAATCATCAGGAATACGCTGGTTTTCCATACGTTGGTTGCGGCTGACTTCCTGCTGCTGGCGATTGAGGTAACCCGCATACTTCACCTGGATTTCTACCTGCTCAGCCACTTTCGGGTCAGCTACCCCTGGACCAAGTCCGGTAATTTCAAGCAGCTTGGTATAGTTCATCTCAGGGCGTTTAAGTAAGTCCAGGGCTTTGACTTCTTTAGATAAACCTACCCCGTGACGGCTGTTCAAATCCTTGCCTGCTGCATTCGCGGGGGTTAACCAGATTTCCCCAAGTCGCTGCTGTTCTTTTGTAATAGCCTCTCGTTTACTCTCAAAAGCCTGCCAGCGAATATCATTAACCAGGCCCAGTTCCCTGCCCTTTTCGGTTAAGCGCAGGTCCGCATTGTCTTCCCGCAGAGTCAATCGATATTCTGCCCGTGAGGTAAACATCCGATAAGGTTCTTTGGTACCCTGGCTGATCAGGTCATCGATCAGTACGCCGATATAGGCCTGGTCACGCCGTGGCGTCCATACAGACTGCCCGTTTACTTTACGTGCGGCATTCAAGCCAGCCATCAGGCCCTGGGCTGCGGCTTCTTCATAGCCGGTGGTACCATTAATCTGACCGGCAAAAAACAGGCCATCAACATAGCGGGTTTCCAGACTAGGCTGTAAACCGCGCGGATCAAAGTAATCATACTCAATCGCATAACCTGGACGGCTCAGGTGGGCCGTCTCGAAGCCTTTCATACTGCGAATGAAGGCTTCCTGCACCGCAAATGGCAGGGATGTGGATAAACCATTCGGATAGAGCTCGGTGGTATTCAATCCTTCAGGCTCTATAAATACCTGATGAGAGTTTTTATCAGCAAATCGGGTGATTTTATCTTCAATTGAGGGGCAATAGCGCGGGCCACTGCCTTCGATGTTGCCGCTGTGAATGGCTGAAAGATGCAGCGATTCACGGATAATCTGATGAGTTTCCTCTGTTGTGTAGGCAATCCAGCAACATCTCTGCTGAGGATGATCGGCGGCACTGCCAAGATAAGACATCGCCGGCATCGGCTGGTCACCTGGCTGTTCTTCAAGCACACTGAAGTCCACGCTGCGGCCATCAATCCGCGGGGGAGTGCCTGTTTTAAGGCGTCCAACTGTAAACGGCAGGGCTCTGAGGCGTTGCGCCAGTGCATTCGAGGGCTGGTCGCCGGCACGGCCACCGCCCTGCTGCTGGTCGCCGATATGAATCACGCCACCAAGGAAAGTGCCCACAGTAAGTACCACAGCAGGCGCCATAAAGTGTAAACCGGTACTGGTTATACATCCGCAGACCTTGCCCTGTTCAACGATCAGGTCATCAACCGCTGCCTGAAACAGCTGCAAACCAGGCTGATACTCAACGGCCTCCCGGATAAATGATTTATACAGCGTACGATCACACTGTGCACGGGTAGCCCGTACCGCCGGGCCCTTGCTGGCATTGAGTGTCCTGAACTGTATACCCGCCGCATCCGCTGCCTGCGCCATGATGCCGCCCAGGGCATCCACCTCACGTACAAGGTGGCCCTTGCCGATCCCGCCGATAGCGGGATTACAGCTCATCTGGCCAATCGTTTCTATATTGTGGGTCAGCAACAAAGTTGCAGCCCCGGTACGGGCAGCCGCAAGTGCCGCCTCGGTGCCGGCGTGGCCACCACCGATAACGATGACATCATACTGCCTGTTGGAATTATGTGGATTTAGCAAAACAAATAGTCCCGAGTAAGCTAAGGAACTTCTCACCCATCCTGGCTAAAAATGCTCAGCCACGAATACGTCAGCAGTTCCTTAATATTAGTTTGGCTATTTTACTTAACTTTCAGTTATTTATACAGCCTGCCTAACTACCGCCGCCTGTCTTCATGCTTACCCTGTTTAGAGCGGTGTTTACCTGAGTCCTTTTTAGGCTGCTGCCGAGCCTCTTTTTTTGGTGCTGGCTGATTCTGCACCTGCCGCCGGGATGGAGCCTGGTCATTCTGCCCGGGCACCTGCCTGGAATTGCCATGCCGTGAGACGGGCTGGAGATATGGGGTCGTTGTCTCAACTAGCGACCGTGAATTACTGCCCGGACTTGAGTTGTCCCGCCTTCCGCGTTGTAGGCTACGCGGGTCCGGTGGAGCTAGGTGGTTTAGAACTGGTTGAATTTGCCTTGTTGCAGGCTGGGTGGTGTTGCGATTGTGACGCCCATCCTCCGGCCGCTGTGTCGTAAATAAGTGCGGGGGAGTGTGTCCCACACCTATCTCGACTACATCGGCTGCCCTGCGTGTAACCTGTACCGGCTGCCTGCTATTTACAGGCGTGTATTCATGCCGCGATTGTTTGTTCCCCGCTCTATCAGCCGCGCCCTGATGCATGCGTTGAGGTGGCGGTTGATCACCTTTCCACCTGACGTTTCCTGAGCGCGAATTGACACTGGAAGCTGAATTCGTTGACCGATTTACTGAATATCCTGTCTCCGGCCTGTGTTCGGGCAAACGCACGATACGGACCGGCTGCTTTGCGGATTGGCGGGGGCGATAATCATTTCCCCTGATATTGCGCCTGTCATACTCATGGCCACCACCGTGGTTGCCTTGATAACCATGCCGATATGGCGAGTATGCATAATAGGGGCGATAAGCGGGATGACGATAAGGGCCATGCCGGTGATGCCCGCGATATCCATAACTGTAATAAGGGTTGTAGCCTGAGTAACCGGTATAACGGTAATAGTTTGAAGGATAGTAATAACCCCAGTTCCAGTTAAATCCACCATAAAAACCACCAGGACCGTAACCGATACTGACATACCCAGGCCAGTAACCAGGGTAAACAGGCTGGATGTAAGCTGACGAATACCATGGATAACCATACCAGCCGGGGCCACTTGAATAGCCAATGCCAATACTCAGGTTCGAAGATACGTAAGAGCTCGAGCCGAGGTATACGCCACTACCGGCAACACTATAAGATTGAGCCGCACAGCCGCTGAAGACGGTGCTTGCAAGTAATACCATTAATATTTGCTTTCTCATTGTCCTGACTGCCGTATTTATCTACCTTGTGAGTTACTATACACAGCCATCTTGAACATAAACTGAACAAACAATGAATCGACACACCACAACCGGCCACTGGAAACTGGGATTGGCGCTGGCATCCACCACCATGGTGGCCTGGGCCACCCTGGCGCCTGCTTTAAAGATTGCCCTTGAAGTGCTCGATCCGATGACCCTGACCTGGGTACGTTTCCTGATAGCCGGTGTAATTTCTGCTGCGTTCCTGCTAACCCGTAAAAAATACCGGGGTGAGATTTTCAAACTGGGCAAATCAATGTGGGGCCTGATGCTGCTCGCCTCAGTGATGCTGATAGCAAACTATGTGTTCTATCTCATGGGCCTGGAAAAAACCACACCCGCCAATGCACAGGTCATCATCCAGCTTGCTCCCGCCCTGCTGGCCATGGGCGGCATTATGCTTTTCCACGAGAAATACAACCGCTGGCAGTGGTTGGGGTTCTTTACCCTGATCTCTGGCCTGCTATTGTTTTTCAAAGATCAGTTGGGGGTAATGGCAGGTAATATTTCCAGCTACCAGACGGGTATCCTGCTAATCGTTGGGGCATCAATTGTCTGGGCCATCTATGCGCTGGCGCAAAAGCAACTGCTGCGTGATATCTCTTCTGTTTCGGCAATGACTTTTATGTATATTTTTGCCACCATTGCACTGCTGCCTGCAAGTGAACCTGCAACTTTACTGGAACTTGATAGTCTGCATTGGTGGATAGTCGGGTTTTGTGCAATCAACACCCTGGTTGCCTATGGTGCATTTGCAGAGGCAATGGATCACTGGGAAGCATCCAGGGTTAGTGCCATTGTTTCACTGACGCCCCTGGGAACCATTTTGACTGCAGCGGTAATTCACCATTACTGGCCTCAACTGATGGGCTCGGAGAACATAGATTTAATTGGCTGGATAGGTACATTGATGGTCATAATCGGTTCGGTGTTGACGGCTATGGCCGGGGATAATCAACAGCAGGCTGTCAATCTCCCGGCAGACTAAACAACAGAAAACTTAGGAATATTTGAATGAGCAATAAAACTTATAACCTGCAGGGTTACACACTGGTTGTGGATAAAATCCTGTTTGTTACCGCACTGTTTGATGCGGACAACAACGAAGGCGTGCAATACAACGTAGGCTTCGGCGGCGACACCCGCATCACTGCTAAATTCCCCAACCGTGCAGACGCCACCCTTTCCCGGGATATGCTGGTACGGGCCATACGTGAAAGCTGAGCCAGGCTGAGCCCGCCCGGTCAGCACATGTAGGGCTAGGCTAGTGCGTTACTGACAATCTCATAAACATCCGGGGTTAAATCCTCAACTGCCGCGATCCGCTGTAATTGCGTCTTCATCAAAGCCTGGCGGCTGGAATCAAAGCGTTTCCAGCGGTTAAAGGCCGCGGCCATGCGTGCGGCAATCTGCGGATTAATACTATTCAGCTTGATCACCTGGTCGGCAAACAGTCGATAACCCCGTCCATCGGCAGCATGGAAGCCAACCGGGTTGGCCATTGCAAAGCTGGCCAGCAGCGAACGTACCTTGTTTGGATTATTGAGTGAAAAGGCCGGGTGCCCTAACAACTCCTCCACAGTATTGACGGTATCAGCAGAGGCCGTTGTTGCCTGCAGCACAAACCATTTATCCATAACCAGCGCTTCTGAATGCCAGCGTGTTTCAAAATCAGTCAGCGCTACAGGGGCAGACTCTGCTTTAGCATGCACCAGCAGGGTTAATGCCGCCATGGTATCGGTCATATTGTCTGCTGCCGCAAGCTGGGTTTCGGCTGTAGAGAAATCACCCGCTGCAGTGATATAGGCAAGGCAGCGGTTTTTTAATGCCCGCCGGCCAATCGCCGCTGCATCATTGGTATAGGCTTGCGCAGTATCCAGTGCCTGATAGCATTTACGGAATTCATTCTCCAGGGCAGCACCTGTTGAAACCATGACTGTCTTGCGCGCAGCGTGGATTGCATCAACATCAACGACATCCATTTGCTCGGCAATATAGTCCTCCCCCGGCAGGGTCAGGGCTTCTGCCACCAGGGCCGGATCAAGATCGGGATTGCCCAGCAGCGCAGAAAATGCGTTGACCAGCCTGCTATCTGCAGGCAACTCCGGGTTTTCGATTTGTTGGTTAATCACCATTAATGACAGGCGTACCGATGATTCCCAACGAACAAAATCATCGCTGTCATGTGCCATTAACAAGGCCAGGTCTGCCGCACTATAGTCATAATGCAGTTTGACTGGCGCTGAAAAACCACGCAACAGTGAGGGCACCGGCGCTTCATCAACATGGGTGAACACAAAGGTTTTTTCTGCGCAGTCCAACAGCAATAGCATTTCCGTACCCGCTAGCTCTTCAGCTTCAAGTTGCAGGTTCAATTCCGTACCTGAAGAAGCAAGCAGGCCCATCCGTACTGGAATCAGCAACGGAATTTTTTCATCCTGGCCTGCGGTTGCTGGTGTCATTTGGCTCAGTTTAAGTCGGTATTCACGCTTATCTGCATCGTATTGACCCGTGGCTGTAACTTCAGGGGTACCGGACTGGGAATACCAGCGGGAGAGCATACCCAGGTCGTAATCATTGGCATCACTCATCGCTGCCAGGAAATCATCACAGGTCACCGCCTGGCCATCGTGGCGTTCAAAATACAGGTCCATGCCCCGGCGGAAACCATCATGGCCAAGCAGGGTTTCATATATACGGATAATTTGTGCACCCTTGCGGTAGACCGTCATCGTATAAAAATTGTTGATTTCGATATATTGATCAGGCCGGATTGAGTGTGCCATAGGCCCGGCATCCTCAGGATATTGCATGGAGCGTAGAAAACGTACATCTTCGATCAGCTTTACCGAGCGCGATTGCATATCAGAAGAGAACTCCTGATCACGATATACCGTCAAACCCTCTTTTAAAGTCAGTTGGAACCAGTCCTGGCAGGTTACCCGGTTGCCGGTCCAGTTATGGAAATATTCATGCGCTATTACACCTTCAACGCCCTGGAAATCAAAATCGGTAGCAGTTTCGGGAATCGCCAGAACGTATTTGGTATTAAAAATATTCAGGCCCTTGTTTTCCATTGCCCCCATATTGAAATCATTGGTGGCAACAATATTGTAGTGGTCAAGATCATATTCCAGGCCATAAGTCTCCTCATCCCAACGCATTGATTTGATCAGGGACTGCATTGCGTGGTCGCATTGGCCAATATTTTCTTTTTCCACATATACGCGCAAGGTCACTTCACGCCCGCTTGCGGTGGTGAAGTGATCTTCAATAAATTCCAGCTCACCGGCTACCAGGGCAAAAAGATAGGCCGGTTTGGGGTGCGGATCCTGCCAGGTAACACGATGACGATTATCCGCAAGCTCTTCAAGTACCTGTGGATTGCCATTTGAGAGCAACACCGGGAATTGGGTTTTATCGGCAGTAATTGTGACATTAAACGGCGCCATTACATCGGGGCGATCGGGGTACCAGGTAATCTTGCGGAAACCCTCGGCTTCACACTGGGTCAGCAGGAACTTACCTGATTGATACAGCCCTTCAAGAGCGGTATTTGCAGCTGGATTGATAATCACCTCAACTTCCAGCAGGAAGTTCTCGGGCAATCCGGGGATACTCATCCGTTCACCTTCAATAGAGTATTCGTTTGCCCCCAGCAGACGGCCGTCAATGCGGATTGCGACTGTTTCCAGCTGCTTGCCGTCCAGTTCCAGCGTATGACCTGCCACATTGCTGTTCTTTTCAAACTGCAGGCGCGAGAGAACACGGGTCTTTTCCATGTTGATATCAAAATCCAGATCAACCTGTTTTAACCAGTAATCCGGCTGCTTGTAGTCTTTGCGGTAAATAATAATGGGCTGGTTTTCTGCTTGTGGCTGTTTCATGTACATTCACTGGATGAGGAAAAGAGGGGTATTATAAACCGATGACGGGCAGCAACCGGGTTTCTGATAAAGGTATTTCACCTGCACTGGTGGCAGATGCACAAAAACGCCTGGCATCTGTAATATCTTCAACGCCTGTATTGCGCGATACCCCTCTTGATGGGCTGTTTGGCTGTCACCTGTTTATTCAGTGTGAGAATCGACAGGCCACTGGTGCATTCAAGTACCGGGGTGCCAGCAATGCCATACTTGGCCTACTGCAGGCAGGTACCCTCAAAGCCGGCACAACCACCGGCGTGTGTACACACTCTTCGGGAAACCACGGCAAAGCCCTGGCCCGGGCGGCACGCCTCAACGGTGTATCCGCCGAGGTGGTTGCACCCGAAAATTCAGTGGCTACCAAGCTTGCTGCCATGCGTGCGGAAGAAGCTGTAGTTCATTTGTGTGCACCGACTCAGGCCGCACGTGAAGCAGGTGTTGCAACATTGATTGCAAAGGGGCTAATCCCGATACCGCCTTACGACCATCCCCTGGTGATTGCCGGCCAGGGAACCTGGGCACTGGAAATCCTCGAGCAGTTTGATCAACTTGATATATTGTTGATACCTGTTGGCGGCGGTGGACTTGCAGCCGGCACTATCCTTGCCTGTAATCTGTTTATGCAGCGTACTGGCAGGGCTCCGGTAGTTATTGGAGCCGAACCTGAACAGGCCGATGACTGCTGGCGCTCATTGCAACTGGGGCAACGAGTACAAGATCACCAACCCGATACCATCGCGGATGGCTTGCGGGCGATGATCGGTAAACTGACTTTTCCGATCATTCAAGCCGGCATTGCAGATGTCCTGCGGGTGAGTGAAGCCAGCATAGAAGCCGCCATAAAACTGGCTGGCGATTACCTCGAGGAGGTTATTGAGCCATCTTCTGCCACGGTACTGGCGGCACTACTGGAATACCCCGAAGTATTTTCCGGCCACCGGGTCGGACTAATTTTAACTGGAGGCAATGTTGCCTATGAATAATGAACTCATTTTACTCCGGCATGCAAAAGCCGCACACCCGGATCAACCCATGCGTGATTTTGATCGCCCGTTAAAAGACTTTGGTTTTGACCAGGCTGAAGCCATTGCTGACTGGCTGGAACAATCCGGAGCCAAACCCGATATCGTGCTGGTATCCGCGGCAAAGCGAACCCTACAGACTATCCAGCCCTGGCTGGCACGCCACCCGGACACCGCAGTCAAAGAGCTCGACTCATTGTACGGGGCCACTACCGGTGAAATCCTGATGCTGGCAGATGCAGAAACAAAGGCGAAACTGGTGCTGGTGGTAGGACACAATCCGGGAATAGAATTCAGCCTTCGTTACCTGGCAGAGCTGGATGCACAGGGCCAGCGTCACCATCAGAGAATGCGCCCGGGAGATCTTGCCTGGCTGCGCCGATACGCAGATGAAGAAACCTGGCAGCCCGGCAAGTCCAAACTACTTAAGCGTTATTCAGCACTGCGCTAATTTATGGTAATTGTGGATTTTATTTAAAAACAATTTCTCTCGCAAACACACCGGGTATTGTGCCAGAAAATTTCAGTCAATCCAGACAGGGTTAACGGGACGGTAGTGTAAGGTTTTCTTTGTTTTATTGATCTTCGCTGCGATCTCTGCGCCTCTGCGAGAACATATTTATATTCTTTTAAACTTTACCGAGAAAACCTAAGCAAAATAATTCAACTAAACACACACGAGTGCATATAAATTTCAGCTAAATCTTCTATTCCCTGCTGATCGATCTCATCGAAACGATCGGTAACCGGGCTGTCCAGATCCAGTACACCAATAAGCTGACCGGCATTGAACAACGGCACAACCAGTTCTGACCGGGATGCAGCATCACAGGCAATATGCTCAGGGAAGGCATGTACATCTGCTACCCGCTGGGTTTGACCCGAATTTGCCGCCGCACCACAAACACCCTTTGCAAGCGGAATCTCAACACAGGCCGGATGGCCCTGAAACGGCCCTACCAGCAGGCGGCCATCACGATAAAAATAGAACCCGGCCCAGTTGACCCGGTCCAGGGAGTTAAATATTAGTGCCACCAGGTTTGCGGCATTGGCAATCGGATCATCCGTTGCCGAGAGCAAACCCCTGGACTGGTCAGACAGGTCCGTATAAAATTCTGCTTTGTTATCCATTCTTGAAAATCAAAATCCTGTTATTTGCCGGCATCGGCATATCCTTCCACAGACATAGACCGGCCATGGCCGCTAGAGCTTCCAGTTCATAATAATCACGAATACCCATTTCAGGCGAGCGGCTTTTCAAGAGCCGGTGGAAATCACTATTACTGGGTGAGGTATCCTCACCATGATAACGAAATGGTCCGTAGAGCAAAAACAGGCCGCCAGGCTTCAGCGCCTTGCCAACTCCATGCAACAGGCCGCATACACCCTGCCAGGACATAATGTGTGCGGTATTAGCACTGAAAGCAGCATCGTAATGCCTTGGCAAGTCCCAGCTGGAATCCCGGCTATCAATAGCGCATGGCTCCGGCATTCGCTCATTGCCCTGCTGTAGGTGACGCGCCTTGAGTACTTCCAGGTTCTCTGCCATTTCAGTCATTTGCCAGTGGATAGAAGCCAGCTGACGACTAAAAAACACCGCGTGTTGGCCTGTGCCGGATCCGATCTCTAAAACATCAGTATCAGCCTGAAGATATTCCTGCAGGATATCGAGTATCGGCTGTTTATTACGCTCCCCGTAGAGGCTGTCCTGCAGCTCAAGACTTTCCAGGCTGGTTTTTTCTACCATCAGTATTTAACAACCCGGCGACGCCATTCCGACTCGATTTTATCTTTTTCGATGTGCCGACCATTTTTTACCCTGCACTGACCAGCCACCCAAACCTGTGACAACATTTCAGCACTGCCGGCAAATACCCAGGTATCCAGCAGTTGATCTTTTTCTTTACCCATTAGCAATGGGTGATTTTGATTCAGCACCAGGAAATCAGCACGTTGGCCGGGTGTAAAACCCCTGGCCGGAGGTTTTGCCAGTGCCTGCAAACCTCCGGATAACGCACTCGCATAAAGTTCAGCACCCACCGTTTCTCCGGGTGCTGCCATAAGGTTTCGCTGCTGGTCACGCAGGCGCTGGCCAAATTCCAGTAGGCGCAGTTCTTCCGGGGCATTCACACAGAGGTTGCTGTCAGAACCGATACCCCAGGCACCGCCAAGTTCCTGCCAGCGGCTTGCGGGAAATATTCCATCACCCAAATCAGCTTCAGTTGTCGGACATAAGCCTGCAACCACCCCTGCCCGCTGCATCATTTCCAGCTCTTCTTCATTCACATGGGTGGCATGTACAAGGCACCAGTTTTCATTAACCGGCAGGTTATCCAGCAGCCATTGAACCGGACGTGCACCATAAAAATTGATGCAATCGGCAACTTCCTGCTGCTGTTCTGCAATATGAATATGCAGCGGCCCGCTAAATTTTTTCCGAGCAAGGGTGTCGAGTAACTCATGCAGTTGAACCTGATCAACCGCCCTGAGTGAGTGCGGCGCAACCCCCCAGTCAGATAAGGCTGCTTCCTTACAATGTTTGTCCAGGCTATCAAGAAGATCCAGATAACTGTCGATGCCATGCCCGAAGGGTGTTTGCCTTTGCGCCAGTGGCTGTTGACCAAATCCTGCCCAGCTATACAACACAGGCAGTATAGTCAGGCCGATGCCCGCGGTCTCAGCCGCGGCTAAAATTCGTCGGGATGTTTCTGCAGGATCAGCATAAGGCGCACCTCCTGCCTGGTGATGCAGGTAGTGGAACTCTGCCACAGAAGTATAGCCACCCTGAAGCAATTCCATATAGCAGTAGGCGGTAATCGCCTCTATGATCCCCGGGTCCATTTGCCCAAGCTGCTGATACATGGCTTCACGCCAACTCCAGAAGCTGTCATCAGTTGCCCCCTTTAGACCGGTCCTGCCAACCAGGCTGCGCTGAAATGCATGGCTGTGCAGATTGATCATCCCGGGTATAACCGCACCCTTAAAGCTGGTTTTACATTGCGTTTCAGCAACATCGGTAATGCTGACAATAATGCCCTGGTCATCAACATTGATGAATTTGGAGGATTGCCATCCCTCCTCACTTAGCAGTTGTTCTGCAAAAAAAGATTGCCTTTGCAGATTCATATGCGAATTCACTTGCGAATGCATTAATTTTTCCACTCAAGCAGGCTGCCCAGCAGTTTTTCCAATACTTGCCGAAGTTTTGCGGTTTTTGAAACATCAAGTTGAGGCCATGCATCGGCTGCCTGCAAATAAGTTGCTTGTGATATTTCCAGTTGCAGTGCGTGTATGGATTGATCCGGCCGGCCAAATCCCCGGGTTATCGCACCACCTTTAAAGCGACCATCTAATACCCGACTATAATCCGGGGATTCGAGGCTGGCGTAGGCTGTTGCAATTAAATCAGCTGCGGCACTGCGGCCATCGTAACTGCCGAGATTTAAATCCGGCAATACACCCTCGAATAAATCCGGTACTACCGGAGCAATTGAATGCGCATCCAGTAAAATCGCATAGCCGTGACGATTCTTGATGCGCTCCAGCTCAGAGGCGATCTTTTGATGGTAGCTATGCCATATATTCTGCAAAATCCACTCTCTGGAATCCCCACTTCCAGCTTGTGACAGCCAGATCGAGTCACCATGGAATGTCTGTTGTGGAAACAAGCCGCTGGTTTTGCTTGCATACAGGCGTCCATCATCTGCTGGTCGATTCAGGTCAACAACATAGCGGGAATAATTTGCAGCTAGCAAACTGACACCCAGCCCACTTGCCCAGGCATAGAGCTCATCAACCCGCCAGTCGGTATCCGGCAGGTTAATGGCCTCTGGCGTCAACTGTTCCTGCATACTTTCCAGCAAGCCGAGGCCGGCATGCGGAATTGAAATTAAAAGCGGGGTGTCACCGGCACTGAATTGATAAGCGCTGGCGGGAATCAATATACTCATATACCCAGTCTACCTTATCCTTAACTGTAGACACATAAAAAGCCCAGGATAACCCGGGCTTTTTATCTTATTGCTTTACCCCGAAGCTGCTACTGCGTGGGGCGGTCTCCAACGATGTTCGGAGTAATAAAGATCAGCAATTCACGCTTCTTGGTTTCTGTTCCACGTTTGCGGAAGGCAGCGCCAAGGTACGGAATATCACCAAGGAATGGTACTTTGCTTTCCGATTTATTGGTTTCATGCTGATAGATACCACCCAGGACAACGGTTTCACCGTTGTTAACCAGGACAGAGGTATTCAGCTGGCGGGTATCAATAGCTGGAATCTCCGCGCCACCCTGAAGTACAAAGCTTTCACCCACTGTATCCTGGCGCACTTCGATATCGAGCTGCACCCGGTTATCAGGTGTAATCAAAGGGGTTACCCGTAATTCCAGTACGGCTTCCTTAAATTCAACCGCGGTAGCACCGGATGAAGTCGCCTGTTGATAAGGAATCTCAACACCTTGTTTGATAAAGGCTTCCGACTGATTTGCGGTAATAACACGTGGTGATGAAATCACCTCGCCCTGGCCGTCTTCTTCAAGTGCCGTCAATTCCAGGTCCAGCAAAATATCACTGGAAAGGAATGAAAGACCGAAAGAGCCAGCCGGATTGGCTACCGGCAGGTTAACACCATAACGATTGGACAGTGCTGGTAACTCAATTATGCTGGCGCCGTCGTCAGGATCAATACCTGATGCAAGCAGCGAATCCGCACCAGCTCCGGTACCACTAAATGCGCCGGAATTACTACCAAAGTGGAATCCGGTCACGCCCCAGCGGACGCCCAACTCGCGGTTGAAATTACTTTTGGCAATAACAATGCGTGATTCAATCTGCACCTGCCGAACTGAGCGATCCAGTACTTCAACCAGGCGTTTGATTTCAACAATTTTTGCTTCGGTATCATTCACCAGCAAGGTGTTGGTACGTTCATCAACGGTAACCGATCCGCGACCCGAGAGCATGCCAGATTCTGTATCTCCGGCATTTTCAACCGAGGCGAGGATCAATTCCTGCAAATCGGTTGCTTTCGCATAGCTGAGTTGAATCATTTCCGTGCGCAAAGGTTCCAGCACCCTTCTGTCTTCGGCAGCCTGCAGTAACAGTCTTTCACGCTCTGCAATTTCTGCAGCCGGAGCAATCCAGATAATTTCTCCATTTTTACGCATGTCCAGGTTCTTGGCATCAAGAATGATATCGAGGGCCTGATCCCATGGAACATTCGTCAGGCGCAGGGTAATATTGCCGTCGACGTTATCAGCCACCACGATGTTGAGGTCTGATACATCAGCAATCAACTGCAGAACTGAACGGACTTCAATGTCCTGGAAGTTAAAGGTAACCTTTTTTCCTGAGTAGGATTTGTCTTCAAAAAACTTGATATCCGCCTTGGTTGCTTTCGCTACCATGGCTTTCTTTTTCACTTCAATGATCAATTCATTACCGGTCTGGTACATGGTATGGTCATAAGCACCAGCAACTGTCAGCACCACCCTGGAGCTATCACCGTTTGCCCGTGCTTCAATGAAACGAACCGGAGTGGCGAAATCACTCACATCAAGACGTTGCTGATTATCCGCTGAAACAGCTACATTAAATAATTCAATATTTATCCTGTCGCCCTGCTCATTAACTGCAACGCTTGCACCGGACTGGCTCATAGAAACAATAACTCTTGCCTGACCCTGGTCACCACGACGGAAATCCAGGTTTGTTATCTGGTTATCTGCACTACTGTCAGCACCAGTTGCAAAATCGGACTGGGGAATAAGATTGATGGACAGGGTGTCTCCGCTGACATCAACCTCATAGGCTGCGGCCTGGCTCAAATCAACCACCAGGCGGGTGCGATCACCGGCCGTCATGACACTGTATTCATTCACCCCAGCCTGGCCAACCATAACCGGATCGAATCCGTCTGCGCTGACATCAGCCATATCTACAACCAGCCTGCTGGGGCTATCGGTCATAAAGCTCTTCGGCTCTGGCATATCACCATCAACCTGCAGGTTGATAGTCATCGAACCATCATCGTTCAGCATATGATCGACCGTCAACAAACTGCCTGCCATTGCTGATACTGACACCAGCAACAGTGACAACCCAATTAGCAACCTGGTAGCCAGAGCAGTTGAATTACCAGGTCCCTGCCCTGCCGACTTGCCTGCTGTTCTTATTCCATGCATCTGCTTGTTCATATCACGGCTTCCCTGTGGTCTTTCATTATTTCTACTATTTTTCATCGTTATATCCCTCTAAAACTGATGCTTAACAGGCTACTCTTCCAAAGCAATCGAAGCCTCGCGCACCAGCCATCCCTGAGTTCCATTCGGGATCAGTTCTGATAGTTCAATGTGATCCTGGTAGATTGCAACAATTTTACCTCGGTTCTGACCCAGGAACGAACCAACCGACACCCTGTGGATGACAAGGTCAGGATCCTGAACCAGGGCCCATTGCTCATTGTCCCTGGAGAATGTACCCACCATTTGTAAAGTATCAAGTGAGAACTGTTCCAGGAATTCACGTGGTCGCTGCAGGTCCGGTTGCGGACCACTGGTCCCAACGGGGCCGCCTGGTATAGTTTCCTCCGGTGCCATTATTACTTCAGCAAACGGGTTGCGTGAATCTGCACCGAGATAACTGACAGGTGAATAACTTGCAACTGGCGGAATCGGGTCAACCGGATCTGCGGGTCGTTGCTTCACTTCGCTCACATAACGCTGGATTTCATCCATATTGCCGGTACATGCCTGCAAAGCGGCAAGTAATAGCACTGGTAACAAAACCCGGCCGCATCGTGGAATTATTTTCATCATGACCCGCCCTCGCCAGTCTTGCTCGCGGCCATTTCCGCAGTTTCATTTTCGTCTACATAGCGATATGTTTTCACTGTTCCCTCAAGGACCAGTTCATCGGTGTTATCACCTTTAGCTTTTCTCATCGCAATATCGTTCATTGTAAGAATCACAACCCTGGGCAGCGAAGCTACACTGCCAACAAACTCACCAAACTGGTGGAAGCTGCCGCGCATTTTAATAGCAATAGGTTTTTCTGCATAAAAATCGTGCACAATTTCTGCGCCAGGACGGAAGAGATCATTTTTAATCCCAACGCCAAGTGCCGTTTGCGATACATCAACCAACAGCTTATCCATTTCTGTTTTACCAGGCAGGCGACGCACCATAACTTCCAGCATATCTTCCATATCTGCCAACTGCTTACGATAGGATTCCAGGTTTGCAGCCTTCTGCTGTTTAAATTCAAAGTCCTGGCGCAACGTTAATTCCGTACCTTGTGCCCGGCGGATTTCCTCCTGTTTATCTTTAATTAACAGGAAATAACCTGCCACCATAAGGACGATTCCAAGCAGGACAATTAATAATGTACGTGCTGCCAAAGGCGCACTTCCCACATCTTTGAAATCAATATCTCTAATATCATTCAACATCAGGACTGCTCCTCATCAAAACCCTCATCTTCCTGGCTTGGCGCCAGATTCAGGCGAACCTTAATCCGAAAATCGTAGGGTTCCACCGTCTGTGCACGCTTCTCGTTGGCTTCAATAATGGCCAATTCTGGATCAACCAGCAACGCAGAGGTGCCGAGCTTGGTCAGGAACTGAGAAACCCGCGCATTTGATTGGGCAGTTCCGGAAATCGTCACTTCAAGACCTAACTGCTGAAGATTAGTGAGGGTAACCCCAACTGGAGTAGTTGTAACCAGCTCATTTAATAACTGAACAGTCAATGAACGTTTACTCTGTAAATCTTCAATTACCTGTTTGCGGGCAACCAGGGCTTCACGGGTTTTTTCCAATTCTGAAATTTCTTTGATCTGCTGGTCCATATCACTGATTTGAGACTGCAGGTATTGATTTCGCTGATTCTGCACACTTAAGGTACCACCCAGGTAAGTAAGCACTACAAAAACCAGCCCGATGGCTGCGACTGCTGAGAATATAAGCAGCATAAAAAACTCGCGCTGCCGTTCTTTACGTTGCTCTTCACGCCAGGGTAATAGATTAATTTTAGCCATCAGTCGAACCCTCGCATTGCCAGTCCACATGCTGTCATTAGCACCGAGGAACTTGCCCGCAAACTGTTCGCAGCAACATTATTTGCCAATGTCAGCCCACGAATCGGATCGGCAATCTCTGCCGAGATTCCTAACTCGTCGTTGATGACCTGGTCCAGGCCCTTTAGTTGAGCACCACCGGCTGCGAGAAAGACGGTGTCAATACTTTTGAAATCATTTGAAGATGAATAAAACTGCAGGGCACGACCAATTTGTTGAACAACTGATTGCTGGAATGGCTCAATCACCATCTGCACAAAATCTTCAGGCTGGTCATCCCCGCGCAGCATCACCAGTGCTTCTTCCGGGCTCAACTCATACCGTCGGGAAATATCCTCAATCAGCTGGGTGGCGCCAAAAGCATGCTCACGGCTGTATATCACGCGATCACCATGCATCACGATGAAGCCCAACTGCTGGGCGCCAATTTCCACGATAGCAATCGTTTTATCCAGGGATATTCCATTCTGGTGTCGAATCAACTCAAAGGCGTTGGCAATGGCATAGGCCTCAACATCTATTACCCGAAGTTTCAGGCCGCTGTCTTCAACGGCCGCTGTCAGTAGGTCAACCGTATCCGTTTTACAAGCAGCCAACAGGACATCAACCAGGTCTGCGCTGCGTTTGGAAGGGCCTAGCACTTCAAAATCACGTCGGACTTCATCCAGCGAGTATGGAATATATTGGTCAGCCTCGATTTCGATCTGGCTCTCGAGTTCAACATCGGTCAGGTCTGATGGCAAACTGATCGTTTTTGTCATAACCGAAGAACCGGATACAGCGACAGCACAATACTTGGACTTGGCGCCTGATCTGCGTACTGCACGTTCTATGGCGGCACTGACTACCTCAACATCCACAACAATCTTGTCCTTGACTGCTCCCGCAGGTAAGGGCTCAATTGCGAAATTTTCCACCCTGACACCACCATCTGAACGCGATAGTTGAATCAGCTTAACTGCCGTAGAACTGATATCCAGTCCTATGGTTGGTGGTGTTTTTTTATTAAATATATTCAACTTACCCCCGGGATTATTATCCAATCTTTTCCCATATGCCAATAGCTTACCGACACTTTATAAACCAATTATCAACAAATTTTGACAATTTCACAATAGCAATCGAACATTCGAGTGATTTTTTTACAGGGAGGCAGGTAGGCAACCACATGTACAAAACACGTAATTTGCTGTAGACCATCTTCCCTGTGTCAACTTCACCCCGCCACATCCTGTGGCAATTACCGGTCCTGCCACCACTAAACTGAGTAAATAATCAGCTAGTCTGCGGGACCGATCGACACTTTAATAACACCATCCGATTGGATCATTCGGTGTTTTATCCGGTACACTGCACATAAAATACACTAATTTTGATGCTTGTGAAGAAATATTTCCGTTGGTTTATCCGTTTTGCCCTGATTATGGCCTTGCTTGGCGGCATTGGCTTTGCTGTTCTGTGGACGACAATTGTTCCCAACCTGCCTGATATCAGTGGCCTCAAAGAGATCCAGCTCGAGGTTCCACTGCGGGTTTACAGTGCCGATAATAAGTTAATAGGTATTTTTGGTGAGCGTCGCCGGATTCCGGTCATATATGAAGAATTACCCGAAAACCTGATTCATGCGTTTATCGCCGGAGAAGATGCTCGTTTTTTCGAGCACCCGGGAATTGACTATCAGGGTTTGAGCCGCGCTGTATTCCAGTTGATCCGCACTGGCGAAAAAACCCAGGGTGGCAGTACCATTACCCAGCAGCTAGCCCGAAACTTCTACCTGAGTTCAGAAAAAACCTACCTGCGCAAGATTCGGGAAATATTCCTTGCCCTGAAAATTGAAAAAATTTACAGCAAACAAGAAATCCTCAACCTATATCTGAATAAAATCTTCCTCGGGCACCGGGCATATGGCGTGGGCGCAGCAGCACAGGTTTATTACGGTAAAACCCTGCAACAACTCAGTACAGCTCAGGCCGCCATGCTGGCCGCCCTGCCAAAAGCCCCTTCGCGTATCAACCCAATTAGCGGGCCTGAACGAGCACTGATCCGTCGTGACTATGTGTTGTCGCGCATGCTGGATCTTGGCTACCTCAGCGAAAGAGAATATGAACAGGCCAAAAGCGAAAAAGACCGGGCAAGTTACCATGGACCGAGTGTTGAGCTGCGGGCACCCTATGTTGCCGAAATGGCCCGTTATGCGGCCATTGAACAGCTAGGCAAAAGTGCCTATACGGGCGGCTACAGTTTATATACCACGGTTGACAGCCGCCTGCAGCAGGCAGCCAACCAGGCGGTGAAATCGGGATTAGACAACTATGACCGGCGACACGGCTATCGCGGCGCTGAAGCCAGTGTAGACCTGGTAGCCGGGGAAGGCCCTGTGCACTGGCGGGAAGTGCTTCAAAATCACCAGATAATCGCCGGACTGATACCCGCACTGGTGACCGAAGTCAGCGATGACCTGGCTCTGGTTTTCCTGGCTGATGGCCAAACCATCGGCCTTGATATTGCAGCCGTTGCCTGGGCGAGAGCCTATATAGATCATAATCGCCGTGAAGCAAAACCTGAAAAAGTCAGCGATGTGCTCCATCCGGGTGATGTTATTCGCATCAGTCGGACAGCAGAAGTACCAGCAGACACAGATACTGTCGCTACTGGCACACCACAATGGCAATTGGCACAGCTACCCAGTGTTGAGGGTGCAATGATTTCATTAAGGTCTCAAACAGGCGAAGTCCAGGCTCTGGTTGGCGGTTATGACTTCCAGCGCAGCCATTTTAACCGTATCACCCAAAGCCTGCGCCAACCCGGTTCCGGTTTTAAGCCATTTGTTTATTCTTCCGCCCTGAACAAGACCATTACACCAGCAACTTTAATTAATGATGCCCCGGTTGTATTTAATGATCCCCTGCTCGAAAAAACCTGGAAACCACAAAACTACAGTCAAAAATTCTTTGGTCCAACCCGTTTGCGTGAAGCCATGATCCATTCACGCAACCTGGTCTCTATCCGCCTGCTGCGGGAAGTTGGTATCGAATACGCCCGCAATTATATTGCCCGCTTTGGGATAGACAAGAATAAACTGCCAGCGAACCTCTCGATGGCACTGGGTTCAGCCTCGCTGACGCCCCTCAGCATCGCCCGCGGTTATTCGGTGTTTGCAAACGGCGGCTACCTGGTGGACATCCGCTTTATTGACAGGATTGAAAATACGGCAGGAAAAATCATTTACATACCTGAGCATACCCGGGTTTGCCCGGACTGCGAACCAGACCAGGAAGTTGTGGTAGAAGAAAGCGAGGAGTTGGCCCCCGAAACAAAATTTATGCCATTGGAAATTAGCCGGGTCAATAATGAAAAGGTCGACACCACCACAGCCAATTCTGCTGAGCGAATTCAAATTGGTAAAGCAATACTGGCCCCACAGATCATTGAAGCAAGTAATGCCTGGCAGATCCGCTCAATTATGCGCGATGTGGTCCGCTATGGTACCGGGCGCAAAGCACTGGTACTCAAACGCAATGATATTTCGGGCAAAACCGGCACCACCAATGACCAGCGGGACGCCTGGTTCTCCGGCTATAACAGCGATATTGTTACCACTGTGTGGGTAGGGTTTGATGATAATGGCAAGCTTGGCAGGCGCGAAACCGGTGGCCAGGCTGCTTTACCTATCTGGATTGAGTATATGAGGACAGCGTTGGTCGGCAGTGAAGACAACTTCCCGCCGATGGCCGACGGCCTGGTCAAGATCCGGATCGATAAGGAAACCGGCCTGGCAACCAGGCGTACGGACAGTGGTACGATGGATGAGTACTTCCTGTTCGATAAGCTGCCGGAAGAGGAAAGCCCTGCTGAAACTGAGATTGACGGCACAGAAACCCGCATTGAAGAGGATTTCGAAGTTTTCTAATCCACTACTTCGGACAAGACTTCAGGCAATAAAAAAGGGCTTCGGGTTTTACACCGAAGCCCTTTTCACTTAACAGTTAATAGTCAGGATCTAGCGCTGATTCATATCCAGGTAATCACGTGCAGTTTCACCGGTATAGATCTGACGCGGACGTCCGATCCGGCCTGGATCTTCGCTCATTTCCAGCCACTGAGCTGCCCAGCCTACGGTCCTGGCAATAGCAAACATCACCGTGAACATGCTGACAGGAATACCCAGTGCCTTGTAAATAATGCCGGAATAAAAGTCCACATTAGGGTATAGCTTGCGCTCAACAAAGAAATCATCCTTCAGCGCGATTTCTTCGAGTTCCATGGCAAGATCCAGTTGCGGATCGGTGATATTCAACTCATTGAGAACATCATGGCAGGCTTTGCGAATAATCGAGGCGCGCGGGTCAAAATTCTTATACACCCTGTGGCCAAAGCCCATCAACCGGAAAGGATCATCACGATCTTTAGCTTTGGCTACATATTTAGAAATATTATCAACAGAGCCGATCTGATCGAGCATCTTTAAAACAGACTCGTTGGCACCGCCATGTGCAGGCCCCCAGAGGGCTGCAATACCCGCAGCAATGCAGGCATATGGGTTGGCGCCGGTACTGCCTACAAGGCGTACAGTTGAAGTGCTGGCATTCTGCTCATGATCAGCATGCAGGATAAACAGCAGGTCCAGGGCTTTCGAGGCAACCGGATTTACTTCATAAGGCTCTGCTGGAACAGAGAACATATTGTCTAGAAAACGATCGGTAAAGCCCAACTTGTTTTTCGGGTAGGCGATTGGCCAGCCACGATGATGACGGTAGCATATTGCAGCGATAGTCGGCATTTTTGCAATCAGGCGTTTCGCAGCCAGTTCCCGCTGCACAGGATCTTCTGGATCCAGTCGGTCGTGATAAAAAGCAGCCAATGAGCCTACGGCACCGGACATCATTGCCATCGGATGGGCATCATAGTGGAAGCCGCTCATAAAGTTATTCAGTTTCTCATGCACCATGCTGTGGTAGGTGATGTCATGATCAAACTCATCCATCTCATTCGCATTTGGCAGGTTGCCATTCAGCAGCAGATAGGCTACTTCAAGGAAATTACTGTTTTCCGCCAGTTGTTCGATCGGGTAACCGCGATATTGCAGCACTCCCTTATCACCATCAATAAAAGTAATTGCACTGGAGCAGGCTGCTGTTTGTGCAAAGCCCGGATCGTAGGTGAAGTATCCAGTTTCCTTATGTAATTGTTTGATATCAAGAGTGGGATCGCCCTGGGTCCCCTTAAGGACGGGTAATTCGATCAACTTACCAGCGGTCTGGTCATTTAGGATTACTTTATTTTCTGACACAACGATCTCCTGAGTGTGGTTCACTTAACAATTAAAGCTGAACATGCGGTTTAGTATATCCCTGTTACTTTAGATTTAACTGATATACATCAGACTTTCGGGATAGCAGTAAAATCAACAAAAAAAAACCCGATCCTGAAACAGGAACGGGTTTTCATTGTTCTTAAGCTAAAACTTTGTTTACGTGCATTATTTGCCGTAACGCTGTTTGAACTTGTCAACTCGTCCACCAGACTCTGCAACACGGTGCTTGCCGGTATAAAACGGATGGGACTTGCTGGAAATTTCAATCTTGACTAAAGGATACTCGTTACCATCTTCCCACTTGATGGTTTCTTTAGTGTTTATAGTTGACCGCGTTAAAAACGCAAAATCAGAAGAAACGTCCTGAAAAACTACTTGATTTGTTTTTGGGTGTATGCCGGATTTCATTATCTGTACTGCCAAAATCTTTAAAAGAGCCAGTAATTATATTGGCTTTCAAACTCGATAACAAGTCATTCTAGAGAAATTCTAGAGAAAAGTTGCCTGAAGTGTATCCAATGTTGCCAAACCCCCGTTGCTAGTGGATAAATACTCGCACTGGCCTATTAACAGACCAGCATCCATGGGTTAGAAAAAGTGCAGAAGTCAGATGGTAAATTCATTCATAATCGCCAGAAACTACAAATGGCACTTATCAGTGCCGTTGATGGAGACCGGCAGAAGACCGAACGCCTGGTCCGAAGCTGGCGGTGTTGATTTGCATCCAGATATGCACCATTTTTCGGTATATTTGCATTCAAAACTGCACCAGTATATAGATGATAATATAGTGTGTAATCACTATAATATTAGGCTCATCCCGGGTCAATATTCATAGTTTAAATTTGAGTGCAATTCAACACAGGAGGTTTTACATGAATTTTATCAGGCTATTGCCCGTTATTTTCAGCTTCCTGTTATTGGCTGCTCACTTTGTCCGTGCCGGTCAAAATTCCTATGCCCTGGCCCTGTTTATCCTGCTGTTGCTGTTAACGCTCAAAAAGTCCTGGGTGCCCTGGGTGATACAGGTGACCTTGTTGCTGGGAGCAATTGAATGGCTGCGTACGCTGATGTTTGTTGCACAGATGCGCATAGAGTTTGGCATGCCCTGGACGCGCATGGCCATCATCCTGGGTGCAGTTGCCTTGTTTACGGCTCTTTCCGGACTGGTTTTCAGAAGTAAAGCTTTGCGAAAGATATATTCAGGTATGATTATTCCGTAACTATGGAACTTTACGATATCCATGTATAAGCTCCTGATCATTTTTTTCCTGGTGGCCATTCTGGTCTCGTTCCTGTGTTCCCTGCTGGAAGCGGTATTGCTGAGCATTACGCCGACGTATGCACGGGTCAAACTGAAACAGGGCGGTCGGATCGGACGCCAGCTCGAATCTTTCAAGTCCAACATTGATCGGCCATTGGCGGCCATCCTGACGCTCAACACCATCGCTCACACGGTGGGTGCGATTGGTGTGGGTGATCAGTCTGCAAAAATCTGGGCAGACGCCAACCCGATGATCACCAGTGTGGTCGTGCCGACGATCATGGTGCTGGGTATTCTGATCCTTTCCGAGATCATTCCAAAAACACTGGGCGCCAACCACTGGCAAAAACTGGTTCCGTTTGCCGTTAGCACCCTCAATATCATCATTTTTCTGCTTTACCCGCTGGTCTGGGTCAGCCAGATCATTACGCGGAAACTGAAAAAAGATAAATCGCAAAGCATTTTCTCGCGGTCTGAGTTTATTGCCATGGCCGAGATCGGCGTGACTGAAGGCGTGGTTGAAAAGCAGGATTCGGAGATTATCAGCAACCTGTTGCAGATGGTTAAGGTGCGTGCCAAAGACATCATGACGCCCCGGACGGTCGTGAGACTGGCCTCCGAGGAACAAACGATCAAGGATTTTTACAAGGCCGCCGGTGAATTACCCTTTTCCCGGATACCCTTGTTTGAGGGCAAGGTCAAGGAACATATTTCCGGTTATTTCCTGAAGGCCGAATTACTCGAGAGTCTGGTAGAGGGCAATGGAGACCAGCCTCTCAAAAGCATCAAACGTAACATCAAAGTGCTGCATGATAACCTGCCGATTTCCGAATTGTTTACCCATTTCCTCGAAAATCGGGAGCATATCGCCCTGGTTGTTGATGAATACGGCGGCATGGCCGGCATTGTCACTATGGAAGACGTGATGGAAACCCTGCTGGGCATGGAAATTACCGACGAACTGGACAGCACGGTCGACATGCAGGTACTGGCACGTAAAAATTGGGAACAGCGCGCCAGGCGCATCGGCTTGATCAAAGATACTCCCTAAACCACCTAACGCGGCAAAACCTCAGGCTATTGAGTGCCTGTCCTTTGTATTTTGTAGTGTTGTTGTATTTGTATTTGTATTTCGCCGAGGCCATGGTCATACCTGTACTCTCGCGATACACAAATGGCGGACCGCCCGCAGCAACAAGTTGTTTAGCCAGTAGCCTGGCTGATGTAACCGGCACAGAGAAAATTGATAATTCTATCTCGACCGGCAAGCTTAGGTGTAGAATCTTTAAAACAATCCCTTTCAATCAGACCAGATGAATACAGAAATCATGCAAACATTAATGCACAGGTTTTTTCGCTATATAAAAATTGATACACAGTCAGACCCGCTCAATGAAGATGCTTTTCCAAGTACAGAAAAACAATGGGATCTGGCAAAGCTATTAGTAAAAGAAATTAAAGCAATGGGACTGCAGGACATCAGTATCGACGATCACGCCTATATCATGGCGACTTTACCCTCTAATGTTGAGTATAAAGTGCCTGTTATCGGCTTTATTGCCCATATGGATACAAGCCCGGATTTTTCTGGAGCCAACGTCAAGCCACATGTACATGAAAACTATGATGGCAAAGATATAGTCCTGAATAAAAAACAAAATATTGTCATGTCCGCAGACTATTTTGGCGAACTAAAACTGTATAAAGGACAAACATTAATCACCACGGATGGCAGAACTTTATTAGGTGCTGACGACAAAGCCGGGATTGTAGAAATCCTGGAAGCTATGCAGTATTTAATTGATCATCCTGAAATAAAACATGGAGATATAAGAATAGGATTCACGCCTGACGAAGAGGTAGGCAAGGGTGCGCATAAATTTGATGTCAAAAAGTTTAATGCCGAGTGGGCATACACGGTGGATGGCAGTCGAGTTGGTGAGTTAGAGTTTGAAAACTTTAATGCGGCTGGTGGGAAGGTTGTGATTAAAGGTAAAAACGTACATCCGGGATATGCTAAAAATAAAATGATAAATTCCATGATGATTGCTGCAGACTTTATTAAAGCCTTGCCAGCAGAGGAAGTTCCGGAACATACTCAGGGCCGTGAAGGTTTCTTTCATTTGCATACTATCAAAGGCGGGGTTGAAGAGACAGAGCTTGAGTATATTATTCGTGATCACGACATGAGTAAATTTAACCAGCGTAAAGTTTTATTCAAAAACATTGCCGAGGATATGAATAAGGTATTAGGTGAGGACCTCATTAAAGCTGAGGTAAAAGACCAGTACTTTAATATGCGTGAAAAACTGGAACCCATGATGCATATCGTGGATATAGCAGAACAGGCGATGAAAGACCTGGGCATCAAACCCAGAATACAAGCCATTCGTGGAGGTACTGACGGCTCGCAACTTTCATACAAAGGCCTCCCCTGCCCAAATATATTTGCTGGCGGCCATAACTTCCACGGGAAATATGAATTTATAACACTAGAATCGATGCAAAAAGCAAAAGATGTAGTTGTAAAAATTGCTGAATTAACGGCTGTCAGATACAAAAACAAATACTAAATTTCAATTATTTCCCGGCCGGTGATTCTTCTAGAGTCTGTAAAAGGAAGCCTGTGCCTGGAAATCAGAACGGCCCTGTAGTGTGGTCATCACATTACAGGGCCGTATTTTGATGGGTAGACCGCATTTCAGACGGTTACCCATGACCGGTGTGAGCTAGTAGCCAGAAGGTGCTCTAGTTGCGTTCGGGGCGCATCCTGCGCATGGCTACAACCAGCAACAAGCCTGCCAGCAACAGCAAGCCCCAGAAGGATGCTGTGGGAATAGCGATTGCGGTTATGATGGGCACGTCAATGTCACAGCTCAGGGCGAGATTGTCGATGCCGTAACCAGCGGCCCAGGCGCCACCGTCGTCGGAATGAAATCGCACCTGAACAGTGGGCAGACCCGTATAGGCTGCCAGGTCGAGGTTGTGATTTTGCCAGTCAGGACCTGCAGCTACTATGATCTCGGCATCCCAGGTGATGCCGCCATCCGAGCTGACCTGTACGCCGCCAGCGATATGACCGAATGTGGCATTGAAGTGATAATCGAATGCAAGTGATGCAGCAGAACTATTGGTGAGATTAAAGACATTGCTGTACAGATAGTCGGAGCTACCATCACTGATGGGACCGGTGGTATCATCGTTGGCTGATGCGTAGTATGAACCATCGGGTGCTGGCCCGGGGAGCCAGAAAGAAGAGCTGTTGTTGGTTGAGATCACAAACTCACCACCCGCAGCCGCGGCGGTAGAAATGGACCAGTCGCTGGGCATAACACCCGCTTCGAAACTGACGGCTGCACCGTTGCAGGTCAATGGCTCGGGGGCAGCCTGTGCATAGGCACTCATAGGAACAGCAAACATTACCAGCCCGAAAATGAGCTTATGAAACACTTTTAACATAAATTTCTCCCTTCCTGATTGACCTTGATTTAGGTAACCATCGCTTGACGATAGCATAAATAAATCACTTAATATGTAATCTAACCCATTGATAATATCCGCAAAGCACCATTCAGTAACTGGTCTATAAATTCAGAGCCTGGTATTTGGGTTTTGCACCGAGTCGCTGGATGTTGGTCTTCTATGAGCTGTGAAAGCAACCAGGTCAACCCAGGGTATAGGAAGCATTAAAGCTATATTGCCAGAAACCTGCATCCTATTGAAAATTGCGCTACCTCGGGACTGGAGTTAATTCACCATGAATTATTTCAAGGGTTACGTGGTAAAGACTGGATTCTGCTCCTTGACCACTACATATATAATATTCCTGGAAATTTAATTGGGGTCTATCCCCTATTTCTTATTTCTCTCTATTTCCTCTATTTCTCTCTGAATTGCGTTGACAGTAAATCTAAAGAAAAATAGCCTGAAGTGTATTTAAATGCTGCCAACCCCTGTTGCTAGTGGACAAATACTCACCCTGATCCGTTAACAGGCCCTCTTCCATGGCCTGCTTAACCTGGCCCGCAACCTGTTGCCACGGGAGACCGGTACGCGCCGGAAAATCTGCCTTGCGCACACCTGCTTTGAGACGCAACTGATTCAGGAAAAACTCAAATACCAGGTCTTTGTTCTCCAGTTGCCGCTGCTCACAGATGAATGTACCATCCCGATCTTCAAGGTAAGCATCCGGATGGCGGTGCTTGGCCATGCGTACAACCCGGCCCTCTGCCGCCAGGGTAATCTTGGCGTGTGCGCCAGCTCCAACCCCAAGGTAGTCACCAAAACGCCAGTAGTTAAGGTTGTGCTGGCTGCGATTATCGCCCTGCCGCGCGGTTCTTGCCCAGGCGGATACCTCATACTGCACAAACCCGGCACTTTGAAGCAGCACGGCACAGCTATCCTGGATATCCGCCAGCTGGTCATTATCCGGCAACCCCGGTGGGGGTTTATGTGCAAACAGGGTATTAGGCTCCATGGTCAGCTGGTAATGTGATATATGGCTGGGTGAACAATCGATTGCCGCCTGCAAATCAGCCAGCGCCTGCGATTGCGTCTGCCCGGGGAGGCCGAACATCAGGTCAAGGTTAAAGTTTTCAGCCCCGGCAGACTTCAGCCCTGCGACCGCTTGCAAGATCTCGTCACTGGCATGGATCCGCCCAAGGGTTTTCAGCTGTCTGTCAGAAAAACTCTGAGCACCCAGGGAAAACCGGTTGATGCCAGCCTCAAGATATGCAGTGAAACTATCATGTTCCAGCGTACCGGGATTGGCTTCCATGGTAATTTCAGCGGCAGGTGAAACACTGATGCGTGCACGTACCCCTGAGATCAGTTCCGCAATCGCTGCTGCGGGAAACAGGCTAGGGGTGCCGCCACCAATAAAAATAGAGTGTACCTGCCGTCCCCAGACCTGGGGCAGGTCTGCTTCAAGGTCTTTCAGTAATGCTTCAATGTACCTGCTGAAAGGAATTTCACCCTTAAGCGCATGCGAATTAAAATCACAATAGGGGCATTTGCGCACACACCAGGGGATATGGATATACAGGCTGAGCGGTGGATTACTGAGCTGGGCCTGGGTCTGAGACTGGGGCATTGCCACTGAAGCCTACCAGAAGGTACGGATTTGTTCGATCAACTGCTGCATCGCCAGCCCCCGGTGACTGAGTTTGTTTTTAACTGCCGCTGGCAGCTCCGCCGCACTGCAGCCTTCAGTCCCTGGTGTAAACAGGGGATCATAGCCAAAGCCTTCCACGCCTCTCGGGGACTCCAGAATAGTCCCGTGCCAGCGCCCTAACGCCAGCAACGGCAAAGGATCATCTGCACTCACTACCGCCACTGCCTGGCAAATAAAGTAAGCTTTGCGGTCTGCGCCTTTCAGTCCGGCCATGTCAGTGAGCAGTTTCAGGTTGTTGTTAGCTGCATTGGCATCTTTACCCGCATAGCGGGCTGAATACACTCCCGGCGCACCCGCCAGCGCCGGCACTACCAGGCCAGAGTCATCTGCGATTGCCGGCAGGCCTGTTACCCGTGAGGCATGCCGCGCTTTTATCAAAGCATTTTCAATAAAGCCCGGGCCGGGTTCATCAATATCATCGACCCCAAGCTCGGATTGGGGCAAAACCTCAAACCCCAACGGCGATAATAAAACCTGCATTTCGGCAAGTTTACCTGAGTTGCCAGTGGCTAAAACCAGTTGCTGCATCAGTTTTCTTCCAGGGCTTCCCGTTGGGCCAGCTGTAGTTCCTGGATGCCTTTCCAGGCCAGTTCCAGCATCTCAGTCAACTCTTGCGGCCTGAAAGCATGACCTTCAGCGGTACCCTGCAGCTCGATATAACCACCGCCGTCATTCATCACAACATTCATATCAGTACCGGCCTGGGAGTCTTCCGGATAATCCAGGTCCAGCACCGGGATACCCTGGTACATGCCTACAGAAACGGCAGCCACCTGGCCATGAATAGGATCTTTTTTTATCCTTTTGCGCTTAAGCAAGCCGTTACAGGCATCCAGTAGCGCCACATAAGCCCCGGTAATCGATGCTGTACGGGTGCCACCATCGGCCTGGAGCACATCACAATCAAGGGTAATAGTCCGCTCGCCCAGCGCCTCCAGGTCAACCACGGCACGCAGGCTGCGGCCAATCAGGCGCTGGATTTCCTGGGTACGACCGCTCTGTTTTCCCCTGGCGGCCTCCCGGCCCATGCGACTACCGGTGGAACGCGGCAGCATCCCGTATTCAGCCGTTACCCAGCCTTTGCCTTTACCCCGCAGGAAGGGCGGTACCCGCTCCTCAACGCTGGCAGTACAAAGCACACGGGTCTGGCCGCAACTGATGAGGACCGAACCTTCAGCATGGCAGGTAAAGTGCCGCTCTATGGTTACTTTTCGCAGTTGATCGGTAGTTCTGCCGCTGGGTCGAAAATTTTGTAGATCTGATGTCATTTTATTTCCTGTTGTCAACTTGGGAAGGGCCGTACTTTTTTGGCTTATTCATGAGATAATCAGGCATTATATACTGTCACGATCAGATCTATAGAGCACGCCATGATTAAAAGTATGACTGCCTACGCAGGTACAGAAAAACAATTCCCCTTCGGCCGGCTGGTAGTGGAAATCCGTAGCGTGAATCATCGCTACCTTGACCTTCACCCGCACCTGCCTGAAGACTTCCGAGCGCTGGAGCCGGCCATTCGTGAACGCCTCACAGCTAGCTTGCAACGCGGAAAAATTGACATCAACCTGCGTTTCCACCCCCAGGGAGCGTCCGTAGCCGGGGGTTTGAAGTTAAATAAGGATCTCGCCAGGGCACTACTGGATATCCATGGGCAGCTTGAGTACCTGAGCGGCCATAAACAAAGCCCAGGACTGCTCACCCTGATGCGTTGGCCGGATCTGGTAGTAGAAGAAACCGGTGATATGCAGCCGGCCTATGATGCGGCCCTGGAAATGCTCGACAGCACCCTGGTCGAACTAATCGCAGCACGCGAACGCGAAGGCGAAAAAATGGCGGCAATGATTAGTGAGCGCCTGGAGGGAATTGATAGCTGGGTGCAGAATGTCAGCGACTGGCTGCCCGAAATCCGGGAAAAATTACGCCAGCGATTAACAGAAAAAGTTGCAGCCTTTGCCGAGCAAAGCCTCGATCCGGGCCGCCTTGAACAGGAAATTGCTATTCTTGCGCAGAAAATGGATGTCGATGAAGAGCTCGACCGCCTGCGAGCCCATGTCAGTGAAGCCCGGCATATTCTCCAGCGGGATGAAGCTGTAGGTCGTCGACTGGACTTCCTGATGCAGGAGTTCAACCGCGAATCCAATACCCTGGGGTCCAAATCTGTGGATGAAAAGACATCCAGGGCTTCAGTAGAGCTGAAGGTATTGATCGAACAGATGCGCGAGCAAATACAGAATGTCGAGTGACAAGCCTGTCAAAATAGCCGAGGAAACAAGGAGTACCGGCAATTTATTTATTGTTGCTGCACCCTCCGGGGCCGGTAAATCCAGCCTGGTGAACGCCCTGCTCGAGCGGGATACGCAAATCGCGCTCTCAATCTCAACCACAACCCGTCCGCCGAGGCCGGGGGAAAGTGAGGGTGAGCATTATCATTTTGTCAGTCCCCAAAGCTTCGAAGCCAGTCGCGAAGCTGGTGAATTCCTGGAATATGCCCGGGTTTTTGATCACTGGTATGCCACCAGTCGCAGGACGATTGCAAAAACCCTGGAACAGGGGCGGGATATCATTCTTGAAATAGACTGGCAGGGTGCACGCCAGGTAAAACAGGCATTTCCCGGCGCCGTTAGCATTTTCATCCTGCCGCCATCACTGCAAAGCCTGCGCCAGCGACTGGGTAAACGCGGCCAGGACAGTGCTGAAACCATAGCCAGGCGTATGCGTGATGCACGCTGTGAAATTTCGCATTGGGTCGAGTTTGACTACCTGATTATTAACGATGATTTTGAACTGGCCCTCAGCGATATGGCCTCGATCATCAGTGCAGCACGACTATCACTGCCCTATCAGCGCATCAGGCAGCGGAAACTGTTGGAAGAATTGCTCAAAACCGACTAAAATAAGCGGTTCGACTTTAAAATTATTTATTTGGAACAGATAACATGGCACGGATTACAGTAGAAGACTGCCTCAAAAACATCGACAACCGCTTTGAGCTGGTACTTACAGCCACCAAACGCGCCCGCCAGATTTCACACGGTGCGGAGCCCCTGGTTGCCGTCGAAAATGACAAACCCACGGTTTTAGCCCTGCGCGAAATTGCCGATGGGCTGATCAATGAACGCAATGTAGACATTTTGCAAGCTGAACTGGACACCCAGGCAGAATTTGCTGAAGCCGCTGAAGCCGAAGCCGCGATTGAAGCACGGATTAAAGCAGAGGCCGGATAATACCGGTAACCAGCACTCTAATGAGCTCAGAGGCAGCCTTCCCAGAAGCGGTTCTCGAACTTCGAGACCTGCTCAACACCTATCTGGATCCAGACAAGGTTGCCGTTGTTCTCAATGCCTACAAAGTAGGTGCCGAAGCGCACGAAGGGCAAACCCGGAAAAGCGGTGAAGCCTATATCCTCCATCCTGTGGAAGTTGCCGGCATTCTCGCACGGATGCGGATGGACTATGCCAGCATCGCTGCCGCAATCCTGCATGACACCCTCGAAGACACGCATCTGGATAAATACCAGCTCAGCCGTCAGTTCGGGGCGGAAATAGCGGACCTTGTCGACGGTGTAACCAAACTCGATAAAATTAAATTCCGTACCCGCCAGGAAGCCGATGCGGAAAGTTTTCGTAAACTGCTGCTGGCGATGTCGGAAGACCTGCGGGTTATCTTTATCAAATTGGCCGACCGCATGCATAACATGCGGACGCTGGACTCCATGGAGCCGGATTCACGTCGCCGGATTGCCCGCGAAACACTCAGCATTTATGCGCCGATTGCCGACCGCCTGGGCATGAACAGCATCAAGTCGGAACTGGAAGACCTCGGTTTTAAAAACCTCCACCCCTGGCGTTACCAGGTGGTGGTAAAAGAAGTCGAGTCAATCGCCGGGGATCGTCAGGTAATTATTGACTCCATCACCCAGGATTTAAAAAAACGCCTGGACGAATCCGGCCTCCCCCACCGCATTATCGGCCGGGAAAAAACGCCCTACAGCATCTATATGAAGATGCAAAATCAAAACCTGTCGTTTTCCGATGTTACCGATGTTTATGGATTTAGAGTCATAACCTATTCTGAACCACACTGCTACCAGGCGCTGGGAGCCGCGCATAATCTTTACCGCCCTAAACAGGGATCGTTCAAGGATTATATCGCCCTGCCAAAACCCAATGGCTACCAGTCACTGCATACTGTGCTCTACAGCCCGTACAATGTACCGGTTGAAATCCAGATTCGTACAGAAGAAATGGATATTGTTGCCGAACAGGGTGCTGCGGCACACTGGTTGTATAAGAGTAGCGACAGCAAAAATGTTTCTGCCGCTGTACGTGCACGTCAATGGTTGATGCGCCTGGTGGATATCCAGAAACATTCCGGTGATTCACTGGAGTTCCTGGAAGACGCTAAATCCGACCTGTTTCCTGATGATATCTTTGTGTTTACCCCCAAGGGAAAAATTATCAGCCTGAGACGCGGTGCCAGTGCACTGGATTTTGCCTACGCTATCCACACCCAGGTTGGCGATCGCGCAGTAACAGCAATAGTCGATAAACATCCGGTACCATTAGGCACCCCACTGGCCAACGGCCAGACAATTAAAATCGAAACAGACTCGCAAGTCCAACCGGTAACAGAGTGGCTGCAAATCGTTGCTACTGCCAAAGCCCGTGCCGCCATTCGTCACCATCTCAAAAGCCTGGGGGCTGAAGATACCGTCAGCCTCGGCAACCAGTTACTGGAAAAAGCCCTGCTTGCACGCAACAGCTCACTGGAAGATGTTTCTCCCCGAAAGCTGCGTAAATACCTGAAGAAAAACCGCTACCCTGGTATTGAAGAGTTGTTCACCGACCTGGCACTGGGACAGCAGCTGGCAAACCTGGTTGCCGCAACCCTCGCACCAGATAAGCTCCGGCGGCTAAATTCAAAAGATATCGTTACCGAGGCGTTGACTGTAGCCGGCTCCGAAGGCAGTGCTTTAAGTTTTGCCAGTTGCTGCCACCCGATTCCGGGTGACCCGGTAATGGCTTACCTGTCCGCAGGCAAAGGCGTGGTTCTACATCGCCTTGAATGCAACAATGTCAGCGAATTCCTTAAACACCCGGACCGCTGTGTGGATGTAAAGTGGGCGGCGATTACTACCGGCACTTTTGAGGTTGCCCTGACCATTCTGGCACGGCACATTTCCGGAGTACTGGCATCAATATCTGCCAGCATTGGTGATGCCGGCGCCAATATTGAAAAGGTCCAGCAGTCAGAAACCAACCCGGATACTGCGACCCTGCTCTTCCATATCCTGGTCAAGGATCGTGACCACATGGCCAAAGTCATCCGCCGCCTACGACGTAACGGCAATGTTTTACGGGTTACCCGAAGCACCTGAAACCATCTTAAATTGCAGGAGAATCAACATGAAAAAATTTATCAATACTGACATGGCTCCTGCTGCAATTGGCACTTACTCCCAGGCAATCGCAGCTGGAAATACCATTTATCTCTCAGGCCAGATCCCCCTGGATCCTGCCAGCGGTAATATGATAGATGGCGACTTCACTAGTCGGGTTCAGCAGGTACTGGTAAATATTTCAGCGGTCTGTGCCGAAGCGGGTGGTAATATCAACGATATCGTCAAGCTGAATGTCTACCTGACTGACCTGGCAGGGTTTGAAACCGTAAACAGCATCATGGCCGAGTTTTTTGAAGCACCCTACCCTGCGCGTGCCGCCGTCCAGGTTGCCGCACTGCCCAAGGGCACCGATGTAGAAATGGATGCGGTGATGGTCCTCCCACCCGAGTAGTGACCACCCTGCCCCGCCTCAACGATTCTGTCCGTGTACTCCGCGGCGTTGGCCCGGGCATGCAGGACGGCCTGAAAAAACTTGGTATTGAAAGTGTTGCCGACCTGCTGTTCCACCTCCCCTTACGCTACGAAGACCGCAGTCAGAAAAAGGCAATTGGCGATTGCCGACCCGGCGACAGGGTTTTAATCGAGGGCATCATTGAACACAGCGCTATTGTACGCCACCGCCGCGCCATGCTGGTGGTTACCCTCAGTGACGGCAGCGGCATGCTCACACTGCGATTTTTCAACTTTCATGCAGCCCAGGCACGCTCCCTTGGGCGCGGAGTCAGCTTACAGGCATTCGGCGAGATACGCGGCGGCGGCCGGGGTTTGGAGATGATCCATCCCAGCTACCAGAGAACCGTGGACGGCGATGAGGATGAGGCCCAGTTAACCCCAATTTATCCTTCAACCGAGGGCATCCGCCAGGCCAGCTGGATGAATCTCAGCAACCAGGCCCTGGAAAGCCTGAAACAGGATAAAACCGAACTTACGGAGTTGCTACCCGCCAGCTTGCTCAAGCAACATCAGTTACCCGGGCTGAAAGCTGCTTTACTGACGCTGCACCGTCCTGAAGTGGACAGCGAGCTGGCCAACATGAACCGCGAAGATGAAAACTTCCATCACCCGGCCCGCGACCGCCTGGTTGTTGAGGAGCTGCTGGCCCACCACCTGAGCATGCGTCGAATTCAACAACAGCAACAGCGCAGGCAGGCACTGGCTTTTTCGCAACACAGCTCCCTGGAAGAAAACTTCCTCAGCCAACTACCCTTTCAACTGACCGCTGCCCAGGCGCGGGTAGTAGCTGAAATCCAGCAGGATCTCGGCAGGACACAACCGATGATGCGCCTGTTGCAGGGAGATGTAGGCTGCGGTAAAACCGTTGTCGCCGCCCTCAGTGCCTTGCCGGTGATCGCCGCAGGTTATCAGGTCGCGATTACCGCACCCACCGAACTGCTGGCCGAGCAACATCGTGATTATTTCAGCCAAACACTAAAGCCCCTGGGCATTGAAACTGTCTGGTTATCTTCCAGGGTGACCGGCAAGGCCCGCGAACACGCCTTGAATGCCATCGCCAGCGGAGCCGCACTGGTTATCGGCACCCACGCCTTAATGCAGAAAAGTGTGGAATTCAAACAACTGGGGTTAGTCATCATCGATGAACAGCACCGATTCGGCGTCCATCAACGGCTTGCTTTGAGGGAAAAAGGCCAGGCCGGCGGGCACTGGCCACACCAGTTAATCATGACTGCCACCCCAATTCCCCGGACCCTGGCAATGACCGCCTATGCCGGCCTGCAAATTTCAGTGATCGATGAGCTGCCACCCGGACGTACGGCGGTTACAACGGTCGCTATAGACCAGCAAAGGCGTGAGCAGGTGATTAAGCGGATTGCATACGCCTGCCGTGAAGGCCGACAGGCCTATTGGGTTTGTACCTTGATTGAGGAATCAGAACTGCTTGAAGCCCAGGCCGCCGAAGATACCGCCAGGCAATTACTGGAAGAACTCCCGGATTTAAACATCGGGCTGGTTCACGGACGCCTGAAGCCGGCTGAAAAAAGCGCGATCATGGATGCTTTTCGCTCGGGTGAAATCAAACTTTTAGTGGCCACAACCGTAATAGAAGTTGGGGTAGATGTGCCCAATGCCTCATTAATGGTCATAGATAATGCTGAACGCCTTGGGCTCTCCCAGTTGCATCAGCTACGCGGCCGCGTGGGCCGGGGTTCGGAACAATCCAGCTGTGTTTTGCTTTTCAAACCCCCACTGGGTGAAACCGCGAGAGCGCGCCTGGATATCATGCGTGCCACCAACGATGGTTTTCGTATCGCCGAAAAGGACCTGGAATTGCGCGGTCCTGGCGAAGTTCTGGGAACCCGCCAAACCGGAGCACTGCAGTTTCGCCTGGCCGACCTGGCCCGCGATGCTACCCTGATCCAGCAAGTGCCGCAACTGGCCGAATCCCTGATTAATGACAAACAACGCAGCGATGCCCTGATCGCCCGCTGGCTGGGTAATGCAGAGCGATATGCTGAAGCGTAGGGTGGGCATTTATGCCCACCCTACGCAGGTTTTTCTTAATCCAGCATGTGCAGGACTTCAAGCACCGCACTCCGGGTATCCTCTATTGACGCGCTGAGTATCTTTTCGGCAGACTGTCTTTTGTCAGGCTCTTCCAGCAGCAGTTGATCGACCTGTTGCTCCCAAACCAGATAAAGCCCGGAACCTGCTTTTGGTGCAGGCTCCGGCATCAGGTTCATTAAGTCCCTGACGAGTAACAGATGGCCATAACCCTCAACCCTGCCACGACCGGAAATCGGTTTGTCCGTGCTGGCGGCAAAGTAGGTGTTATATAGAACCAGTTCCTGTAGCTCACCCAGTTCAGTTAGTACCTGGAATGAGGCGTAGCGGATATTCCGCTGTTCTTCTGAGGTTTCGTTGCGCCAACCGGTATATGCCAGGCTACTGAGGGCGATGACCAGGCTGATCAGGGCAACGGCATTATTTCGTATTTGTTCCGGGATTGTGATGCGCATGTAATAAAGAGCCGACTTCCCGGGGTTTTATTACATTCGGTTGTTTTTATCCCAGCTAGTGGTACTGCCTTACCCCTCACTACCATCGGTCAAACCCGACAGCCTCCTAGAGTGAAGTGATCTGCCTGGCATTGATTTCAAGCTTGGCATTACTGACACGTTGCTGCATTACCTGGACGATATTGGCAAATTCAGGCAAGTTCCGCAGGGCATCAAGGCGGGCATCATAACGAATAGTCAGGATGTCACTAAAACCGCCATCCACTGCCTGGCGAAACTGGGCTATTGCCTGTTCAGTATTTCCGGAAAGCGATTCAATGGCACTCAGCAAATAATGAATCTGGCTCCCCTTAAGCCCTACAACCTGCATCCGCCTGACGGCCGCACGTGCCTGTGAAAGGCTGGAATTCATTTCTTCCGACAGGTCTAAACGCTGTTCAGCAACTGCCCGCATGGAAAAAATCTCTGCCCGTAGTGAATCATTATTGATTTCATCCAGGCGTTCGCTCACGCGTAAGAAATTATCCAGTGCTACACGATTTTCATCCTGATTCAGGCCAATCCAGCCCCGCCAGATAGTTTTTGAGAGCTCCGGCATAGGTAGCTTCTCAGAACTGTCAAGATCTCCCGGACCCAGCCATTCTGCCAACTGCTCAAACTGTTCATCAACTAACATCTGCAGCATTTTTAAGCTGTCAAATTTCTCATTATTAGGTGCCACACGGGATAAAGTCAGCAGTAAACTGCGGCTTTGCTCAAGGTTGCCAATCAACATACTGACCTCAGCAGCCATGATCAGCGCCATGGGATCTTCCGGCGAAAGTGCCAACGCCTGCTGTGAATATTCATACGATTCGGCCAACCGGCCACGCTTATACATCAATCCTGAAAGTGTCCGCAGCAGGGGAATGGACGTTGGTTTGACCTGTAGTAATTCCAGCGCCTTATTCAAGCCACCTTCAAAGTCCCCTGTTCCGACCATGGTACCCACATAATTAATCACCAGTAGCTCATTCAGGGGGTCGAGCTTGATCGCCGGCTCTAACACCAGCAGTTCTTCCTGCAGGCGCTGTTGCTCACCCATCAATCCTGCCAGCCAAAGTTGGGCGGGTATATAGTTACCATCCAGTTTTATTGCCCGACGTAAGGCCGATTCAGCTGAATCCAGTTCACCCAGTTTCCAGCGCGCCAGGCCCAGGGCGGCAAAACCCTCGGCAGAAAGTGGATCAAGCTCGATCGATTTTTTAATCAAACTTTGTGAACGATCCAGTGCTTCCTCACGAGAGAGGTTGCCATAGCTGTTTAGCAGCAGCCATGAATCTGCAAGCCCGGCATAGGCCGCTGCAAATTCCGGATCTTGCTCAATCGCCTGGGTAAACAGTTCAGCGGCTTTTTGTAAGTCATCTACTCCGCGTTTCCACCAATACCGGCGCCCGGTCTGGTATGACTCCCAGGCCTCCAGTGAATCCGTCCGCCCGAACCGCAACAAAGGTTTATTCACATCATCGATAGAGGCCACAAGCTCATTGGTAATCGACTCGGCAATTTCATCCTGCAGTGCAAAGATATCGGTGATTTCGCGATCATAGGTTTTTGACCAGATATGGAACCCGTCGGCTACGTTAATCAGCTGCGCGGTCAGCCGGATACGATCACCTTCACGGCGAACACTACCTTCAAGCACTTTGCTTACATTTAACAGACGTCCAATTTCCTGGATATTCTGTTGTCCGTCCCTGAGTGCAAACGAAGATGTACGGGCGGCAACTTTAAGGCCATCAATCTGGGCCAGCAGGTTAAGTACTTCTTCGGCAATGCCATCAGCAATAAAACCCTGATCTTTGTTCGGGCTCATATCGGCAAATGGCAGCACGGCGATCGATGCCTCATCCGCTGTACTTGCAGCAGACGACCTGGACAGGATCGAGTTAATACCGTTGCCCTTTTCAAAGGCCGCACTGTAGAAGTTAAACAGGCCGTAACCCACACCTGCGGTAACAACCAGCATAAAGGCAAAAAGACCGCTCGCCTGACGCCGGGACAAAAGGCCGTCACGCTGCAGGCGGATACCATCCGGGGTCAGCTGGAACAGCCATACCAGCAGGAAAGTAACCGGAAAGCCGATGATCGTCAGGCTGGCAATCACGGTTTGCAGCCATTGCGGGATCAGTAATGCATCACCGGTTGCATCCAGCAGCTGCAGCACCACAAAGGCCGCTACCGCATAGGCACCCAGGGTGCGCAATACCCGGCGTTGGCTCAGCTCACCAATAACCGCGGAAATAAAGGGCGGATTCCCAGTCTGGGTAATGCTGTGATTGCCCGGCGCTGTCAGCGACTGGTATTCAGCCCTAATCTGAGTTGTATGTTGTTGAGTCGTTTTCATCATCTAAATAATCAGCAGCAGCCCTTCGGCAGCCCTAATCAATTTTCCCCTGCTTAATATGAATCAAGGCGGAGATATCAGAATCTCCCTCACCTGCTTCCATCAGGCGACGGTAATCTTCCCTCGCCTGCCTGACCAGATGTAAGTCTAAATCCAAGTTTCGTGCCAACTCCTCACAAATTCCTAAATCTTTATGTAGCAGGGACAATTTAAACCCCACTTCGAACTCGTCTGCCAGCATTGTTTTACCACGATGTGCCATAAACCAGTTGCCAGCCGCACCACCGCCAAGGACTTCCAGCAGTTGACCTGCGGGCAGTTCCATTTTTTCAGCCAGGGCCAATGCTTCAGTCACGGCTTCTGCTATCCCCGCCACCATGACCTGATTCACGGCTTTGGTCGCCTGACCGGTACTAACTGGCCCCATCCTGGCAATTTTGCTGGTATAACAGGTCAATAGTGGCGAAATTTGCTCAATAATGGCTTTCTCGCCACCGACCATTGTTACCAGCGTGCCCCTGCGGGCACCTTCTACACCACCGGAAACCGGCGCGTCTACGAAATGGCACTGAACCGCCTGTAAACTCTTATTTATCTGTCGGGCAGTATCGGGTGCTGTGGTTGAATGATCACAAATAACCGTCCCTGCGACCAGTGCCGGTAGTAACTGATCAATAATATTGAATAAATCCTGATCTGCAGATACACAGGTAAAAATTACACGGCAGGCAGTTGCCAGCTCCGGCAAGGCTGAAGCTACCTGCAGCTCGCCCTGATTAGCATATTCGGCCTGGAAGCGGGCTGAAACCGCTGAAGTTCTATTCCATACCTGTATCGGACTGTCGGAATGCAGCAGGTGCCCCGCTATGGGGTAGCCCATGGCTCCCAGGCCGATAAAACCAACTGTGAATTTTTCTGCAGTATTCTGCATAGATTTCATTTTCCCTCAGCATGCCCCTGCAACTGATTATGGTGTAACTGCCTTTTTAGTCTCGATAAATTTATGATAGTTCCCCGAATCCCGGGCAGGACCGGTAGAGCTGCGATAAATTAACCTGATTTATAGTTAAAACGAAACAAAGCTGCTTTTAGTTACAAACCTTTCAATATTAAAGCGCATGTTCATCGCGTTCACCGGTACGAATACGCACTACGGCATTGAGATCATGCACAAATATCTTGCCATCACCAATTTTTCCAGATGCAGCTGCCTCAACTATAGAATCTATCACGCTTTCTTCACGCTCTTCGGTAACCGCAATTTCGAGTTTTAGCTTGGGCAGGAAATCGACAACATACTCGGCGCCACGATAGAGTTCCGTGTGGCCCTTCTGGCGACCAAAGCCGCGTACTTCAGTCACAGTCATACCGTAAACCCCGGCATCGGCAAGGGCATCACGAACATCGTCCAGTTTAAAAGGCTTGATGATGGCAGTAATCATTTTCATAGTCTGGCTCCCGGGCTTTTATTTTGTGAGGCTTTTATTTTGTTTGGTTAATGCTATTCTGTCATCCAGTATTTACAACATTATAAAGCAATCAAAAAGGTACAGGATATGATTGACCCCGCAAAAATTGATGCTCTTAGCCGTCGCCTCAGCGATGCCCTGCCCGAAGGTGGCCAACAAGTGGCCAGCGAAATCCGCAACCGCTTTCGGCAGATACTGAATCAGGGACTGGAAGGCCTGGACCTGGTCAGCCGGGAAGAGTTTGAAGTCCAGAAAGCCGTGCTGCTGCGCAGCCGTGAAAAGCTGGAGGCTTTAGAGAAAAAAATAGAAGAGCTCTGATCCATTTCTATCTGCTCTCCGCTTCCGTTAGATTGCCACTAACGAGTAACTGTGACTTATTCCACATTTAATTTGACTCCCGACAAGCTAAAATCAGGCACATGATTCACGGCAGAGGGGCCAAAGATGAATTCAGCATCAGCTTTAGATGACACAACAACCGAAAAAGCCCGCTTTTTACCGCTGGCTGACAACTACCCGAAGTTAGCCGCTTTGTCGTCAGCTCTGGGCTGGGGCTTTGCTTTACTGGTCATGCTTGCGAGTGCTTTTTTTCTGGATAAAGTCATCCTGCCGGTTTTCATGCTACCCGTTTTTACCTTGCTAGCCACACTATCCATACTGTTCAGCTACTTTGCGGCAAAGGCTCGTGCTTATCACCGGGGTGAATTTGAGCTGATGTATAAAAGCGGGCTCTGGTGGAAAAACCAAACAGCTGTGAGCTTCTCAAGAATCCAGCATATCGACCTTGCACATGGGCCATTGGAACGAAAGTTTGGTCTGGCCACATTAAATTTTTTTACCGCCGGCGGGGCAAAATCAGATTTGAGTATTCCGGGATTGCGCAAAGCAGATGCGGAACAAATCCGTGAACAGATACTCACTTACGCGCAGGCTGAATACCAATCCAGCCATGAGTAAACACTTGGATCATTGGCAACGGCTTTCTCCACTATCGGTGATTTTCTTTATTGGCAAGTTTCTTGTACGCCTGATAAAAGATGGGCTTAGTACATTTGCGCCACTGCTCATCATCATTCTTGCCTCTAGTAACAAACTTATCATGATGGCGGTATTGGGGGCTGGACTGCTCACACTTATGCTCGGCGGTTCCGTACTGCAATTCTGGTTTTTTAAATTTCGTCAACACGATGATCAAATTTTGATTAACGATGGTGTATTCCAGAAAAACCACCGGGTCATTCGCTTTGAACGGGTGCAGAATATTAATCTCTTATCACCCATCTACTTTCGACCTTTCGGTTTGGTAACACTCCAGGTAGAAACCGCAGGTTCGAAAGACAATGAGGCAGATCTTGCTGGAATACCGATTGCCACAGCAGAGCAGTTACGCCGGCAGATATTAGACTACCAGCAATCAAGCCGCGGAAAACATGCCACAGAAACCGCTACTGTCGAAAACCATGAAAATTCTACAATCGTTGCAAGCGCATCTTTAAGAGATCTGCTTGCATATGGGGTTTCGAGTAATAGCGTGTTTTTATTCCTGGCAATTCTAGGTCCGGTAGTGGGTGCATTTTTCAACTCATTTGAAGATGCTACCGAAGAAATGATTAAACAAAACATTATTCCTATAATTAATTCACACGGAGGTGGTTTTCCCGGGAATTTCATGCTCGGCCTGGTATTGCTTGCCGGGCTGATAGCACTGATGTTTTTATTCTCGATCCTCGGGTCCATCTACAGGTACTACGGTTATCAGTTGAGCCGCAAACAACAAACCCTGAAGCGCCAAAGCGGCCTGTTAACTCGTTTTGAAGAATCACTCAAACTGGTCAAAGTACAAACTTTCGTTACCCAGAGCAACATTATCGGCCGTTGGATAAAACGTCAGAATGTTATTCTTGGACAGGTGGTATCGGCGCAAAACGGTACGCAGGGAAAGCGCAATATTTTCATCATTCCAGCGCGAACTGCAGAGCAAATTCCCGCATTGAAAAGCCTGGTTTTTGCTGATGCACCAACTGACATAGCTGAAAATAAAATTGACCGACGTTATATTATAAAAACCTGGTTGCTCTGGTTTTTACTACCCCTGGTTTTACCATCCATTCCTCTCTCTATGAAAATTGGTTTCTGGTTTTTTGCTGTACCCATACTGTCATCACTTATCATTTTACCTTTAGTGATTAAACACTGGAGTATGTTTCGTTATGGTTTCACCAGGACATTCGGGATTTATCAAAGCGGGCTATTTGGCTTTAAACGCACCCTGTTCCCCCTATACAAAGTACAGCACACAGTGATCAAACAGTCGCCCTTGCAGCGCCGTCGTAAGCTTGCCACCCTGAAGATACACCTGGCGGCCGGAAGCATCGTTATTCCCTACATACCCATGCAACTGGCAAAACAATATGTGGAAACTATCCGTACAGCTACCGAAGTAAACAAATCACCCTGGTACTAGTGCAGAAAGATATTGCTAATGCTCACTGTGTCGGAATTAGGAGAACTCGGGGAGGTACAGTCACCCCATTATTAATTAATTTGGTCCCTCCAGTGGTTAATACCACCAGAAAAGTATAGGCTTGTGGGCAGAATAAAAAGGACGGCACCCATCTAATGTCAATTTTTGAAGAGCTCAAACGACGTAATGTCTTTCGTGTAGCGATTGCCTACATCGTTCTTTCGTGGCTGATGGCACAGGTCGCGGAGCTATTGCTGGAGACATTCGGAGCGCCCGACTGGGCGCTGAAAACCCTGCTTTCGATGTTCCTGATCGGTTTTCCATTCGCGCTGTTTTTTGCCTGGGCTTTCGAAATGACACCCGAAGGCATCAAGAAAGAAAAAGACGTTGACCGAAGCCAGTCCATTACACCTCAAACAGGCCATAAGCTGAATCGCACAATCATTATGGTACTTGTACTGGCTCTGGCATATTTCGTCTGGGATAAATTTACAGTCGACTCAACGCCCGATCCCGCTGCGGAAATTGTCAGTAAGGAAAGTGCTGACATGATACCGAATGAGCCCACCTTGCCCACCGATAAATCCATTGCGGTACTGCCATTTGAAAACCGCAGCACTAATGAAGAAGACGAATTTTTTACCACTGGCATCCACGATGATATGTTGACCCAGTTGGCACAAATATCATCACTGCGGGTGATTTCACGTACCTCAGTTGTGCAATTTAAACACACCAGCAAAAGCATCCGCGAAATAGCCGAACTGCTGGGCGTGGCAACCATTCTTGAAGGTGGGGTTCAGCGTGCTGGCAACCAGGTACGCATCAACATGCAGTTAATCGATGCCGCTACCGATGCCCACCTGTGGGCCGAGACCTATGATCGGGAGTTGACCGCTAATAATATCTTCACGATCCAGAGTGAGATCGCCGCGGCAGTTACGCAGGCGATGCGGGCCACCCTGTCACCCGAAGAACAAAGCCGGATGGCCGATGTTCCGACACAGAACATGGCGGCGTTGGAAGAGTATTTTAAAGGCCGTGCTGAACTTGATCAACGTACACGGCCATCAATTGAAGCTGCACGTAGGTGGTTTGAACATGCCCGGCAACTTGATCCCGGTTTTGCTCTCGCCCTGGCTGGTGAAGCACAGGCGATCATGTTTCTTAGCGACAGTGGCACCTCATACGGTGACATCCCTACAATTGAAACCACTGAAATGGCTCGACCTTTATTGGAAACAGCGCTGCAACTGGCTCCCAATGATCCGCAGGTACTGGCGGTCTACGGCATGCTCGAAGGCAATGAAGACAACACATCGACTGAGCTCGAGTATTACGCGCGCTCACTGGCGCTGAATCCATCCAGCGGTGAAGTGCTGAACTGGAATCGCATGGCCTTATTGGGTGCCGGGCGGATGAAGGAAGCTCTCGAAACAAATATCCATATGCTCGAGGTTGACCCAATGTCCATGATCACCCTGTTTAACGGCATTGTCAGTCTACCCAACACCCCTTATGACGATGATCAAAAAATTGAAGCACTGCTGCAAAGGCTCTACGGTCTGGATAAGGGATACGGCTTATTTGCGCGGGCTTCAGTTGAGCGGCGACGCGGCAATATTCCGGCCGCAATGGGTTTTTACTACCAGGTACTGGAATTGGATCCGGGACGCACTCAGACACGTAGGAGTCTGGCATATCTGCTGGCGCTTTACGGATTCGGCGATGAGGCCGCTCTGGTCTCTCCTCAGTTGGAATACATCATTCCAGTTTTTAATGCGGAGTGGGATGAGGCCATCACCATTT
>JADFVZ010000009.1 GCA_015222805.1 Pseudomonadota bacterium | reverse complement strand
TTTTACCAATCCCGTTACAACCTGCCGCAGCTGGAATTGATCCGTGATTACTATCGGTACAGCTGTTGGCAGCAGGCTATAGCAGATTCAATTACCGGCTGGCAATCCCAGCATGGACAGCAGGACTTGTTGATTTTTTCATTCCACGGGCTGCCTCAGTTACTGGATCATCGCGGTGACCCATACCGGCGGCAATGTGAGGCCAGTGTAGATGCCATAAGCAAACGCCTGGGTATCAAATCGGGTGAATACCTGCTTTGTTACCAGTCCCGGTTCGGTAAGGCTGCCTGGCTGCAACCCTATCTTGAACCTGAACTGCAAAGGCTGGCAAGTGAAGGTGTTCGACGGGTCCAGGTGGTCTGTCCCTGCTTTGCCGTTGATGGTATAGAAACCCTGGAAGAAATAGCAATTCGGGCCAGGCGGACATTTATTGAAGCTGGTGGTGAATCCCTGGAATATATCCCGGCGCTGAATGACAGTGACCGGCATGTGGCTGTGCTCACGGAAATACTTGGGTCAGGTGTGGCTTAACTGTTTAGCGTGAACCACTGTTGAGTAAATTTGCCGGTGAATATTGATCGGTCAAAATTCTCGCCTTTATGTCCCAGTTTACTTCAGAAGAAATAGAAGAATAGAGGCTTAATGCATCCACGCCCAGTGGCTGCAGCATGCCCCTTACCTGGTTAACCCGTGGCAGCAGGGATGAAATATCAGGCAGTTTTTGATTGCTGGCAATAATGACCCGGCTGACATCCATGCCGGTAAAACGTACTTGATAAAACTCACCAAAAACAGCCTGATAAGTAGTGGATTCATGGTTGAACAGCTTGCTGGCACTAAAGGTGTTGGCTACAAGCAAGCCATGGTCTGCAAGCACCGTTTTGACTTCCTCCAGAAACTCACGCGTGAGCATATGCTCAGGGATATAGTCACTGGAAAATGCATCGAGGATGACCAGGTCAAAGCGCCGACCTTTTTTCAGTGCCCGTTTAACGAATACACGACCATCCTGCACCACTGTTGTTATATTGTCTGCTTCATCGCTGTAATCGAAATATTTGTGTGCCATTTTGACTACCACGGGATCAATTTCGACAGAGGTAATATTGGCCTGTGGGAATAATTCCCCGAAGGTTCCTGCCAGCACCCCGCCGCCTAGTCCGATAACCAGGATTTCAGCTGGCTGTTTAACAAAGAAAGTGGCGGCCATTGCCTGCTTGTAGTAGTCAAATACAAACAACTCCCGATCTGCAAGGTAAATACACGATTGACTGAAATTCCTGGTGCTGCGTTTTTTGAAGCGCATGCAGCGCATACCGTTCTCTTCTACCATAAATACCTTCTGGTAGAGTGAGCGCTGTTCTTCAATGACCTCGGCTGAGGCCGCGGACATCAACAGCAAGGACATCAGCAAAAGGAGGGTTACTGGTGTGGATAGCAGTCTATTAATCATGCCACTTCCAGCCGCTTGCTCAACAGGGACCATATCCCGGCCAGTCCCAGCACCAGGCTGACGGCGTACAGGACTGTATCGATTTCAAACCATAACACCAGGTAAAAAGAAGTGGCCAATGTACCGATTGCACTGCCCAGGGTCGATACAAAATACAGGAACCCGGCGGTCTGACCACTGCTTGCCGTTGAGTCAATCAGCAGCCTGATTGAATAAGGTGAAATCATGCCAAGGATGAATGTCGGAATAAAGAAGAGGATGATCGATGCCAGCAGGGAGCCATAACGGGGATCTTCAATAACAGAAAAGATTTGATCAGAGACCCATTCATGGCCAAAAATTAGTGGTAATACAGTTATTGCCGCTGCAATAAGTAACAGTCCATAAGTCCGGGTACCGGGGTTCAGGGTGGATAGCTTGCCGCCAGCAAGATAACCGCCGGATAGGGCGAGCATGAATATGGTGATAATACTGCCCCATACGTACACACTGCTGCCAAAATAAGGTGCAAGGATCTTGCCGCCCAGTAGCTCAATAGTCATAATACAAAAACCGGCAATAAACGCACAAGTCAGGACCAGTGTCCGCATTTTGGATTTCCCCAATTATTTAATAACAACCCCTATAGGCGGGCTTCAGCGTGGCTTAGTATAGCGGTTTGTGGATAATTTCTTCAATTGAGGCACAATCCGGTACCTGATAAAGCTTTTGGGATTGCGGGAAAACATGATGGCGGGCGGGTTAATTTGAGGGAGTTTATGGTCCTGAATGGTGGCTATGGGTGCTATTTAACTAAAGTTGTAAGCCACTGTAAAATATAAATATATAATAATACTATATGGGGTAACAGGCGAAATAGTTACTACACTTTGCATGTTTTATCCCAAAAAGAGGATTTTCTTCTTTGCTTATAGATGAGAAATCTTTATCGAATTTTATAGTGGCTTTTGAAGCCACCATTAGGTTCTTTTCCTTTATTGTATCTTCTGTCATCATCAACTGATGAAAAACAACATTACAATCCTTTGTTCTGCTCTTCTCATCCTTTTTGGAAGTGTAATAGTAAGTTGTAGTAGCGTTTCTCGACAAGAGCTTGAGAGATTAGCTGAACAAGGTGATGCTGCTGCTCAAGCCAATTTGGGTACTATGTATGCTGCTGGGCGAAGTGTTCCTCAAGACTTTTTGACTGCGGTGAAGTGGTACAGGCTTGCAGCTGAGCAGGGGTATCCCCTTGCTCAGAATAATCTGGGGCATATGTATTTTACTGGGCGAGGTGTTCCTCAAGACTTTTTGACTGCGGTGAAGTGGTACAGGCTTGCAGCTGAGCAGGAGTATGCTCTTGCCCAGGCCACCTTGGGAGTTATGTATGAGAACGGACTAGGCGTTTCTCAGGACAATGCTGCTGCGGTGAAGTGGTACAGGCTTGCGGCACAGCAGGGGCTTGCCCTTGGCCAGACCAAATTGGGTGTCATGTACGCGAATGGGCTAGGCATTCCTAAGAACAATGCTGCTGCGGTGAAGTGGTACAGACTAGCAGCTGAGCAGGGGTATCCCCTTGCACAGTTCAATCTGGGGTATATGTATCTTGCTGGGCTAAGCGTTCCTCAGGATGATGGTGCTGCGATGAAGTGGTACAGGCTCGCAGCTGAGCAGGGGCATGCCCGTGCCCAGAACCATCTGGGGTCTATGTATTTTGCTGGGCGAGGCGTTCCTCAGGATTATGATGCTGCGATGAAGTGGTACAGGCTTGCGGCTGAGCAGGAGCATGCTACGTCCCAGAACAACTTGGGTGCCATGTATGCGCATGGGCAAGGTGCTCCTCAAGATGATGAAGTTGCGGTCAAGTTGTATCGGCTTGCGGCTGAGCAGGGGCATGCTACGGCCCAGAACAACTTGGGTGGCATGTATGCAGAGGGTCGCGTTGTTCCGCAAGATTATAAGGCTGCACTTAAGTGGTGGAAGCTTGCAGCTGAACAAGGGAATGCAGGCGCCCAGAACAACTTGGGTGTCATATATGTAAATGGTCGTGGAGTACTAAAAGATAATGTTTATGCACATATGTGGTTGACTTTTGCCATTACAAATGGAAATGAGGCAAGTCGAGTGAAGAGACGAAAAGTTGAGAAAGAAATGACAGACACTCAAATCGCAGAGGCACAGAACCTTGTCCGTGAGTGCGTGAAAAAAGATTATAAAAATTGCTGATGATAGATATTAATTTAATCTAGGGATTAATTGGGGTCTGTCCTGAATGGCACCTTCCCATTGCTTCATCGGGTTGACTTGTTATCCAGTAGGTCCCCCAAGCACTTCCTACAGCCACCAGTCCCAATTGCTTACAGGTCGGTAGGGTAATTGATTACATACAACAGGCCCGGTGTTTGAGAAACTATCTCTGAGGCTGGAAGCCTAGCAGCCAAGCAGTGATGTACCGTACTCCCTTCGGAAGCCATACAATCACTCATGTGCTGGGATTTATTCGATCATAATCACATCTTATTGATCACAAATAATTTTCTGGGTATGGCGATATTCGGTAATTAAGCCTACTTTAATCTCACGAAATAACTTGTCCCAGCTCATTTTTTAACTCCGTCAGGAATGGCATAATCCGATTCATTAAGCTATAAGCAAATTTTCAATAAACGGGACTAGAAATGAACAGATGGTTAATAGTGCTATGTCTGCTGGTGAATGTGGCTGTAGGCGCCTCTGATTTTGCTGAATTAAAAACACTTGCTGAACAGGGGGATGCCTATGCTCAGAACAACCTTGGGGTCATGTACGATAGTGGTCGAGGTGTATCGCAGAACTATGATGAAGCTGTCAAGTGGTATCGCAAGGCCGCTGAGCAGGGGTATGCCTATGCCCAGAGCAACCTTGGATTCATGTACGACAATGGTCATGGGGTATCGCAAGACTATGCTGAAGCCGTCAAGTGGTATCGCAAGGCCGCTGAGCAGGGGGATGCCAATGCCCAGTTGAACCTTGGATTCATGTACGACTTTGGTCATGGGGTATCGCGAGATTATGCTGAAGCCTTCAAGTGGTATCGCAAGGCCGCTGAGCAGGGGGATGCCGATGCCCAGTTCAACCTTGGAGTCATGTACGCCAATGGTCGAGGAGTGTCGCAGAACGATACTGAAGCCTTCAAGTGGTTTCGCAAGGTTGCTGAGCAGGGGGATGCCGATGCCCAGTTCAACCTTGGAGTCATGTACGACAATGGTCGAGGAGTGCCGCAAAACTATGTCGAGTCCTATATATGGGTTAGCCTTGCAGCAAAATCAGGTTTAGAAAATGCAATACATAATCGTGATAGTTTAGCGAAGAAACTATCACCTATAGATTTAGGTACAGCACAGAAACGCACTGCCAAGTTGTTTGAGGAAATTCAGAAAAATAAGCTTAGATAAAAATAATCTAAGGCGCAGCTTGCTGATAGCGACTGATAAACTTGTTAAGTAAAGAAACTGAGATCAATAATTGGCCTCTTTTTAGTGCAATTTAACAGTTGTAGGTTTCTTACATTAGTTGTCAGTCAAGCAATTGACAAAGCGAGCTTTTTCATCTGGCGAAAGACCGGGAGTGCCTCTTATAGCGTCACAAATGCTATTCCGTATGCCATCTGAAATCTGACCAACGACGGTTTCAGGGTTTGTGGTTAGTTCATGAGTTAGTTCGGTAAGCGGTAAGGCAAAAGTTCCGTTGCAATCAATGTAGCTGTCATGATCAAGAAATGTGTGTGTGGCTACATCAATATCAATATAAAATTCTTGAAATACGCCATACCCATAAAACGCATTGATTTCTGAGTTGATGATTAAACAATGAATAGGTTCACCCCACTCAAGAATTATCAAATACTTGTTTTTCGTTTTTTGACTAAATTGAATTTCGAGGTAGATAACCGTCCCTGACTGGAGCAATTTTCTTAGCCAAATTCTTCAAGATAGGTTAGTAGGGCATCGCTATTTGGAATAGTAGAAGCGATTGCTTTGTCGCTCATTTCAGGTGCGCCAGTGATAGGATGTGATAGCTTTGTTTTTGTCCAGGCCCTATCATGAGCCGCATTGTACCAGTGTCTAAAAGAGTCATCCCTCTGGTATTCTTCAATAACTTCATCCAAGCACTCTTTTGCAATTGGACTTAGAAGCTGCTCTGGAACGGCAGCACTTAGTGTGATTTGATGGCTTTTAGCATCAATTGTAAAAAAATTACGTACTTCAGGATATCCGTAATGACTGCTCCCATCACCTCGCACGAATTTCACAAGATCGTATGTTTTGCTGGGAGTGGCTCCGTTCGTCATAGCAACATAATTATCGCCTGCAATAAACCGCCCTGATTTTGCCATGTGCTTCTTGTCAGCAACGTAGAGCATCTTAAGAGCAAGGTACATATCATTAGTTGTACCGTTGATCAGATAGGTGAGCGCGGCAACTGCCTTTTCAGGAGAGAATTGAATAAAAGAAATGGTCACAGGTGAGGCTCCTCTTCCTTGTTAAGTAACATCTGCTTTCGGTGCTCATAATGGTTCGAGCCCCTAGATAGCATCTAGTTTATAACAAATCCATAATTGAGTTGTTAACTATTGGATTTGACTGCGCCAAAAATGCGCCATTTGCTTGGTTCTGGGAAGAATAAGAGTTTAAAAAAGGCATATGTATTTGAAAACATTGGTGGCTATGGGTGGACTTGAACCACCGACCTCAGCATTATGAATGCCGCGCTCTAACCAGCTGAGCTACATAGCCATAAATTGACTTGCCTGAAATTTCAATCAGGGCGCGAGATTGTCTACATTTAGGCGCTGAATGTCAAGTCTAAGTTGCAGAAATCCCTGATTTTTCATCAAAAGCGGTAGCCAAACTCCTCGAAGAACATTTCTTCAAATTCAGGCATGGAAAATTTGTGATTCTGTGGTCCCTGATGACGAATTTTAATCGAGCCCAATAATGATCCCATACGGCAGGATGTCGGCAAGTCCATATTGTTGAGCAGGCCGTGGATCAGGCCGGCCCTGTAGGCATCACCACAGCCGGTTGGGTCGATAACCTTGTCGACTTTGGGGGTGCTGATGGAGGTGCTGCCTTCGCGGGTGTAAATAGTTGATCCTTTAGGACCATGGGTAACAATGTAGGCATCCAGCTGTTCAGCTATCTGCTGTGCACTCCAGCCGGTTCTTTCCTGGACAACTTCTGCTTCATAGTCGTTCACTATAACCCACTGGGCGCGGTCGATAAATTCACGCAGGTCATCACCCTGGAACAGCGGCATGGCCTGGCCCAGGTCAAAAATATGCGGGATGCCGCGTTCGGCAAATTGCTTGCTGTGCTGGATCATGCCTTCACGGCTGTCAGGACCTACCAGGCCGATGCGGATGTCATCACCAACTTCAAGTATCTGGTTGCGGGTGCTGAACATCATTGCGCCGGGGTGGAAAGCGGTTATCTGGTTGTCGTCCAGGTCGGTGGTAATGAAGGCCTGGGGAGTAAACTGGTCTTCAATCAGGTGCACATAATCCAGCGCGATGCCGAGTTTTTCAAAGCGCTCCCGGTAGGGGCCGAAATCTTCACCGACCGTAGCCATCGGGTAGGGTTTGCTGCCCAGCAATTTCAGGTTGTAGGCAATATTACCGGCAACGCCGCCAAACTCACGTCGCATTTCCGGGACCAGGAAGGCGACATTCAACATATGTACCTTGTCTGGAAGGATGTGTTCTTTGAAACGGTCGGGGAACACCATGATGGTGTCATAAGCGAGTGAGCCGCAAATAAGTGCAGACATAGATATTGATCCTGAATTTCGGGTTTCTGGCCTTACCGCATATACCAGCTCGATATAAATCGAAGCCTGGGAGTATGTCGGATAGATCTTGTCAGCATTTTAGCGCAGATGTGGATTGAAGATGCTGGTTTTAGCCAGGAATCTCAATTCTGGTACAGGGAAGTCCTGTGTTTTTCGTGCTTTTCTTCACTGAAAGGGTTTATTTTGTAAAATCTAACTGAAAATAGTTGGGTTCTGACTTGCTAATATTAGTCATTAACTGCTAAATTAAGCCTCTTTTAATGACGGTTTCCCCAGATGATATTTAAAAGCCTTCGTGGAATGTTCTCAAACGATCTTTCAATCGATTTGGGTACCGCAAATACATTGATTTTTGTTCGCGGGCAAGGCGTTGTTCTAAACGAACCATCTGTTGTTGCTACCCGTGGTGTTCGTGGTATTGGTACCCCCCAGGTTGTAGCTGCAGTTGGAACCGAAGCCAAAAACATGCTGGGACGTACTCCCGGAAACATCCATACGGTCAGGCCCCTTAAAGACGGGGTAATTGCAGATTTTGATATGACTGAGGCAATGCTTCAGCACTTTATCAGGAAGGTCCATAGTTCAAAGTTTCTGCGCCCCAGCCCCCGTGTGCTCGTCTGCGTACCCTGTGGATCCACCCAGGTTGAACGAAAAGCGATTAAAGAATCAGCAGAAGGTGCCGGTGCACGTGAGGTATTTTTGATCGAAGAACCAATGGCGGCAGCCATTGGTGCCGGGATCGCGGTGAATGAGGCGCGTGGTTCAATGGTGCTGGATATTGGTGGCGGCACGACTGAAATTGCGGTAATTTCCCTGAATGGCCTGGTTTATGCCAATTCCATTCGTACCGGTGGTGATCAGTTTGATAGTGATATCATCAACTATGTGCGCCGCAATTATGGCACCCTGATCGGTGAAACTACTGCTGAACGTATTAAAATGGAAGTTGGTTGTGCAACCCCCAGGGAAGAGTTGAAGGAGTTTGAAGTTTCCGGACGCAACCTGGCAGAAGGCATACCTAAACGCTTCACCATCAACAGCAATGAAGTAATGGACGCCTTGAGTGAATCACTGCAGACGATTTTGGGAGCCGTTAAGGTGGCACTTGAACAGACGCCGCCTGAACTGTGTGCGGATGTTGCCGAAACCGGGATTGTAATTACCGGCGGTGGTGCGCTGTTGTTCGGCCTTGACCAGTTGATCTCAGAGGAAACTGGCTTGCCGGTAGTGGCCGCTGAGGACCCGCTGACCTGCGTTGCCAGAGGTGGCGGCCGGGCATTGGAGTTGATGGATCAGAATCGTGGAGATTTTTTCTCACTCTGACCCGATGTACGGATACTCCAGACCGCAATCATTTTTTAATTTCTATCAAAAGCGGAGGTTATTATGCCTTCGTCAATAGATCGAAAATCTCCAAGCCTGTTCGCAGATGATGGATTCTCTTCAGCACGACTGATGACCTACTGCCTTGCGGCGGTGTTGTTAATGGCGCTTGATCAACGCGGCGCTTACAACCTGAAAATCCGTGAATCGCTTGCGACCCTGGTATCTCCAGTACACATGCTTGTGAATGTTCCTTTTGAAGTTGCTGATTCTATTAGTAACAGTTTTACTGACAGGCATACTTTAAGACTAAAAAACCAACTGCTTGAAGATCGTCTTCTGGTCCAGCAGGTTCAGTTAAGTCAACTGGCTGCGTTGCGGGATAAAAACATGCGTTTGCGTTCCCTGCTTGGTGCCCGCAGTGGTTTACGGGTGCAAACACTGGTAGCAGAATTATTGGCGGTGGACCTCGATCCATATTCCCACCGGGTAATTATTGACCGTGGCCGGAACGATGGTGTGATGGCCGGAATGGTTGTGCTTGATGCCGGTGGTGTGCTGGGACAGGTGGATATTTCCAGTCCAGAAACAGCTGAAGTAATTTTGATATCGGATCCTGATCACGCGCTGCCGATACAGATTGCACGCACAGGTATGCGCTCGATAGCCTTCGGGACGGGTGATACCTCGATATTAATGCTGCCGAATGTTTCTATTAATGCGGATATTAAAAAGGGTGACTTACTGCAGACATCCGGAATGGGAAGTCATTTCCCAGCGGGTTATCCGGTTGCCCGGGTTATGTCGGTTGAACGCAGTACCGGACGCCCCTTTGCCCGGGTTTGGGCACGGCCAGTGGCGCAGCTGGAACGCGCGAGTGAGGTGCTGGTTTTACTCCCGGAGCCACCATCCGCTATACAGTCGGATACAGGTGTTGTTTCCGGAACACCGGTGCCCGCTAAAACTAGTCAAACTGCTGGGGATGCAGCTGCAATCGACGGAAATGAAATCCAGTGAGCTCCTTGCGCCAGAACAACCGTTTATTATATCTCTTGTTAGCGATTGGCCTAATCCTCTCCATAGTTCCCCTGCCCAACGGACTGGAGCCTTTTCGGCCTCCCTGGGTATCACTGGTATTAATTTACTGGTCACTTGAGGGCTCTCGGTCGGTAAGGCTTGGCTTCGCCTTTTCATTAGGCCTGCTGGCGGATGTGCTACTGGCGAGTTTGATTGGTTTACATGCCTTACAGTGGGTAATCCTGATGTTTCTGGTGGCTCGGTTTTCTTCCAGGATTCGTTTTTCATCGCCCTTGCGCCAAACTTTGACCATTTTTCTTTTGTTGCTGAATGAGCGTTTTATCCTGCTCTGGATTTTATTATTAAAGGGTGAGGGCAATCTTGGCCTCGAATTGTGGATGCCTGCTATTACTGGAGCCCTGGTGTGGCCCTGGATGTTTGTTCTCCTGAGTCGGATTCGCCAACCAGGTTCCTGACAACAGAAAGATGTCCAGCCTCCATCATATTAAAGACGAGCATGCGGAAAAGTCACTTTTCCGTTCGCGTGCCAAAATTGCTTTTTTCCTTATCTTGATAGCATTGGTTATATTGGCAGCACGCTTCACCTATCTGCAGGTCTGGAAATATGGTTCGTTTCGGGCACAGGCAGATAAGAACCGGATTCGTATACAGACTGTGGCTCCCAGTCGCGGCATGATTTATGATCGCAATGGTATCTTACTCGCTGAAAATAAGCCGGCCTACAGGCTGGAAATTACCACAGAACGGTTAGTTCGCCCCCGGGTAGCCGGGAAAAGGATTTCTCTATCCCAGGCGCTTGATTCCACCCTGGATGAACTTGAGCTGCTGGTCACCATTACCCCTTCCCAACGCAATCGTTTTTTACGTGTGAGCCGACAGAGCAAGCCTTTTCAGGCAGTGCCGTTACGCCTGTCATTGAATGAACGGGAATTGAGCCGGATAGCCGTGAACCGTCACCGCTTGCCGGGAGTTGAGATAACTCCATACTTAAACCGGTATTACCCGGGGGGTAAGGCAATGACCCACCTCATCGGTTATGTTGGACGTATTGATGAGAGTGAATTGGCCGGGCTTGATCGGGAAAACTATCAGGCGAACACCCATATCGGAAAAACAGGTGTAGAGCGTTACCGGGAAGCACTTTTACATGGTGAAAGTGGTTTTGAAAAAGTTGAAACCAATGCCCAGGGCAGGGTATTAAGAGTACTCGAGCGCGAGGACCCCAGGGCTGGCCAGGACCTGATGTTGGCGGTAGATGTCCGTTTGCAGTTGGCGGCATGGGAGGCAATGTCTGAATATTCAGGTTCGATTGTTGCAATTGATCCAAACAACGGTGATGTCCTGGCAATGGTAAGCAAGCCGGGATTTGATGCCAACCTGTTTGTCAACGGGATTACCCAGTCAGATTACAGCCGGATATTAAACGCACCGGATCGTCCCCTCTATAATCGTGCCCTGAAGGGTGGTTATGAGCCGGGGTCTACATTTAAGCCTTTTGTTGCGCTTGCCGGACTGGAAAGCGGCACGATAAATGTCGAGACCCGTGTGTTTTCATCAGGTGAATTTTATTTACCGAATGTATCCCGGCCTTATCGTGATTGGCGCCCAGGCGGGCATGGTTGGGTAACAGCACGCAGTGCCTTGCAGAAATCAGTAAATACCTATTTCTATGAACTGGGGGTTAAGCTGGGAATCGATAACATGCATGATTATATCCAGCAGTTTGGTTTTGGCCAGCCGACTGGTATTGATTTGTATGGTGAGGGTGTTGGCATCCTGCCTTCACGCGGCTGGAAGCGGGCGCGCTTCAACCAGCCATGGTATCCGGGGGAAACAGTTATTGCAGCTATTGGACAGGGCTACAATGTAGTAACACCGTTGCAGCTGGCCAGCGCTACGGCAACCCTGGCAATGAATGGTAAACGTTACATTCCCCGGTTGGTGCGCGGGCTGAAAAAATACGGTCACAAGGATGTTGACTGGCTTTCGCCTACCGAGGGTGTACCGGTTCCAGTAGTTAATCCGCTTAACTGGGCGGAAGTTCGTGGCGGCATGGAAGATGTGGTCAACAGCTCTACAGGTACAGCTCGAAAAATAGGCAAGGGAGCGACCTATCGTATTGCCGGTAAATCAGGGACAGCCCAGGTATTTGGCCTGGCAAAAGGACAGAAATATGACGCCAGTACGATTGACCGCCGCCTGCGTAATAATGCATTGTTTGTTGCCTGGGCGCCGGTAGAAGCACCAAAAATTGTGGTTGCAATCATTATTGAACATGCCATGGGCGGCGGTTCCAGCACAGCTGCACCCATTGCCCTGATATTACTGGACAAATGGCTGATCGAAGCCGGCCACCTTGAGGATGAAACGATCAGTTCACAAATCCAGGACCAGCAGGTGATGAGGTGAGGTCATTGATTGCATCAGGCTGGATTGGCAGGCCGCGACTGGATTATCCATTATTAATAGTGTTGATCATGGTTTCTATAGCTGGCCTGTTTGTACTTTACAGTGCCAGTGATGGCAATGAACGGCTGGTTATTAATCAGGCCATACGTTTGCTAGTCGGCTTTGCCGGCCTGGTGATTATAGCCCTGCTGCCTCCGAGGTTATTTCGCCACTGGTCTTTCTGGTTGTATGCCCTGGGGATTGTCCTGTTACTGGCAACTGCTATGTTTGGCGAAGGGCGTGGTTCTGATCGCTGGCTGGATTTATCTGTGGTGCGTTTCCAGCCTTCTGAATTAATGAAACTGGTGGTGCCGATGACAGTTGCTGCCTGGCTGCACAACAAGTTATTGCCACCGGACTGGAAAGAGGTCTTTATCGCTGTAGTCATCATTGTGGTTCCAATGCTGTTGATTGTGCGTCAGCCGGATTTGGGTACTGCCTTGCTAGTAGGCATGAGTGGGGCTTTTGTGCTTTTTCTCGCCGGCCTGCGCTGGCGGGTCATCCTTTCGCTTATCGGGCTTGTGGCGGCGGCTGCACCGATTATGTGGATGTTTATGCATGAATACCAGCGTAATCGTGTGCGTACATTTATTAATCCTGAAGCAGATCCTTTAGGCCAGGGCTGGAATATTATCCAGTCTAAAATTGCAGTAGGTTCTGGTGGTCTCAGTGGTAAAGGCTGGATGCAGGGTACACAATCGCAACTTGAATTCCTGCCGGAACACACAACCGATTTTATTATGGGTGTTATAGCAGAAGAGTTTGGCCTCCTGGGCGTCCTGCTGTTGCTGTTGGCCTATTTGTTTATTATTGGCCGTAGCCTGTATCTTGCCAGTCAGGCAAGGGACACATTTTCACGCCTGCTCTGTGGTAGTCTGGCGATGATATTTTTTGTCTATGTGATGGTAAACGGCGGCATGATTACTGGCATCCTGCCAGTGGTTGGTGTGCCGTTGCCGCTGATCAGCTATGGTGGAACTTCCATCGTCACCCTGTTGGCAGGGTTTGGCCTGATTATGTCAGCCTGGGGTCACCGGCGTTTTATACGCTGATCTTGATAAATTTAAGGATAAGGAAGTTTTAGTGAAGAAATTATTATTGATCAGCACTTTACTGATTCTGGGGTTTTACAGCACAGCGCTGTTAGCGCAGGAGAAACACCCGGGTCAGGATGAGCTGATTCAGAAAATCGTAGCTACCGGCCAATATAGTAAGGCGGAGGTCGAAGAAATCCTCGCGGCTGCGGTCTATAAGCAAAAAATCCTGGATATTTATCAACGGACCGCAGAGTCAAAACCCTGGTATACCTACCGGCCTATATTCATGACTGATCAGCGTGTCAGTGAAGGGCTGGCGTTCTGGCAGGAAAATAGCCAGGCTATCAGTATTGCCGCCGAAAAAACCGGTGTTGATGAAGAAATCATTGTCGCCATTATCGGTGTTGAAACTTATTATGGGCGTATTCTTGGGAACTACCGAGTTCTGGATGCCTTGATGACTCTGGCTTTTTATCATCCTACCCGTCAAGGGTTTTTCTCAAAAGAACTGTTGGAGTATTTATTACTCAGCCAGGAAGAGCAGCTGCTGCTGTATGAAATAAAAGGTAGTTATGCAGGCGCAATGGGCCTGGGTCAGTTTATGCCTAGTAGTTACCGGGCTTATGCAGTGGATGGTGATGCTGATGGACGGCGGGACCTCTGGGGCTCCCGGGCGGATGCCATTGCCAGTGTTGCCAATTATTTACACGCCCACCATTGGCGCAAAGGTGAGCTAATTGCGCTCCCGGCTGTGCAGGCAGATGGTGCGACTGAAATAAAATCTAAACTGGGCAAGCCCGAATCGTCAGTATCTGCATATAAATCATTGGGTTATGCGGTATCAGGGGAAATTGCCGGGGATACACCTGCCAACCTGATTAGCCTGGAGCAGGAAAGTAGCAAAGATTACTGGATTACATTCTATAATTTTTATGTGATTACTCGTTATAATCGCAGCCCCATGTACGCAATGGTAGTAAAACAGTTAAGTGAAGAGTTGCGTGCCGGGTGGAATTCCACTCAATGAAAGTGAAGTTTTCGCAATCTCCCGAATGCTTATTGCTGACGCTACTGCTGGTTATAACGGCAAGCTTAATGGTTGCCTGCGGTGGCAAGGGCAAGGTCGATTCCCAGGTTGACGGTCCACCGACCGAAAAGCTGGACGCAAAAGATGTAAAAGTGCTTAAGCCCGTGCCTGAGCCACGGGCACGCTACGGCAACCATTCACCTTACACGGTACTGGGCAAAAGCTATAAGGTCCTGCCAACATCTAAGGGCTATCATGAAAAGGGCATAGCTTCCTGGTACGGGAAGAAATTTCACGGCCGCAGGACATCCAGTGGAGAGTTGTACGATATGTATGTGGCAACAGCCGCACATAAAAGCTTACCATTGCCCACCTATGCGGAAGTAACCAACCTGGATAATGGGCGTAAGTTGATTGTAAAGATCAATGACCGCGGCCCCTTTCATCAAGGCCGCATTATCGACCTTTCCTATGGTGCTGCTGTACTGCTGGGCGTTACCCGTACAGGCACTGCAAAGGTAGAGGTTCGCAGCATTAGTTTTGACCAGGAAAAATCACATGCCAGCAGCAGCACCGAAGTGCTTTTCCAGGTCGGTGCATACACAACCAAAGGCAGTGCCAGGGATGTAGTTGATCAACTTGAAGATGGCGGGATTAAAAAGGTTCATATAGAAAAAGGCCGCAGCAATGGTAAAAAGATCTGGCGGGTAAGGGTTGGACCGATAACCAACACCGAAAAAGCCTGGCGGTATGAAGAGAAAATCATTGAACTTGGGCTTGGCCGCCCCCATCGTGTTGGCACGTAATAAGGTAAGATGGTTTTTATAAAAAAATGCACACTGAAATGATGAATTATAAATTACAGAAAAATTCAGCTAGTAAAACACACCGAATCATACTGGTTCTTGTACTTTTCCTGTTGCCCCTCACTTTGTCGGCGTCTCTGTTAGCACAGGAGGTGGGGTCAAGTACTGTTGTGAAGTCTGCCGGTGTCCCAGCGCCGGCCGCACCGCAATTGAATGCCAGGAGTTATTTCCTGCAGGATTTCCAAAGTGGAACCATCCTGGCTGAGAAAGATGCAGACTTACGTGTAGACCCGGCCAGCATTACCAAGCTGATGACCAGTTATGTTGTTTTCCATGAGTTAGCACAGGGCAAGCTTGCCCTGACGGACATGGCTACCATCAGCGAAAAAGCCTGGCGAACCGAAGGCTCCCGGATGTTTATCGAGGTCGATAAACAGGTGCTGATTGAAGACCTGATTAAGGGGATGGTCATCCAGTCGGGTAATGATGCTTCGGTTGCCCTGGCCGAACATATTGCCGGCACCGAAGAAGCCTTTGCCAGCATGATGAACCACTATGCTGCAGAGTTAGGCATGACCAACAGTCACTTCATGAATGCTACCGGCCTGCCGCACACTGAGCACTATGTCACTGCACGTGACATCGCCAAAATATCGGCAGCGATTATTGCCGAGTTCCCAGCTTACTATGCCTGGTATTCGGAAAAAGAGTTTACCTTCAATAAAATCCGCCAGCACAATCGTAATACCCTTCTATGGCGCGACCCCTCAGTTGATGGCCTCAAAACAGGCCACACCGAGGCGGCGGGATATTGCCTGGCAGCCTCCGCTATCCAGAAGGGCATGCGCCTGGTGGCGGTAGTTATGGGTGCTGACAGCCAGAAAGCCCGTGCGACTGATGCCCAGGCTATGCTCAACTACGGCTTCCGGTTTTTTGAAACCCACCAGTTATATCAGGCCGATCAGAAAATTACCGATGCTGTCGTCTGGAAAGGCGAGTCAGAGGAAATCGAGCTGGGAATTGCGGATGACTTTTTTGTTACCATTCAGCGAGGGAGATACGATGCCCTTGATGCCCGAGTGACCATTGACCCGGAATTATCCGCACCCATCAGCAAGGGCCAGGTTTTGGGTCTGTTGCAGATTTTCCTGGATGATGAGGAAATCGGTTCACGCCCCCTGCTGGCGATGGGTGATATCACTGAAGCCGGGTTTTTCGGGCGCAGCTATGACAGTATGCGCCTGTGGTTCAGCGGTTTGTTCGGGGATGACAATGAGTGATTCCAAATATCTGGAAGCGGAAGCCCTGCAGGGAACAGAAGAAGAAATCCTCAAGTTTCCGGTTGAGATTGCGATTAAGGCCATGGGACGCAGCTCCGATGGTTTTGCTAGCCACGTGGGAGATCTTGTAGGCCCCCATGTTGTCGCGGATAAGATAATTTCAGTGACCACCAGGCCGAGCAAGGCGGGTAATTTCACCTCGGTTACAGTCAGGATCATGGCAGACTCCCGTGAACAGCTGGATACCATCTATTACGCTCTAACTGATAGCGATGAAGTACTAATGGCGCTTTAGCAGCGTCCCGATTTCATATGAGTGGTATTGTGCCTCCGGTTTCAGCTTATGAGATGAACACCCTCGGGGTTCGTGATCTCGGCCTGCGCGGGTATCAGCCGGTATGGGAAGCCATGCAGCAGTTTACCGATAGTCGTGATGAAAACAGCCCCGATGAATTATGGTTGCTTGAACATGAGGCAGTATTTACCCAGGGGCAGGCAGGCAAGGCGGAGCATTTGCTCGCACCGGGTGAGATACCGATAATCCAGGTTGATCGTGGCGGCCAGGTGACTTACCACGGTCCCGGTCAGTTGGTAGCTTATCCGTTACTGGATATTCGCCGGCGCCAGCTTTCGGTGCGCGACCTGGTACATGCTATCGAACAGGTAATTATCAACACCCTCGCTGTTTTTGATATACAGGCACAGCGTAATCCGGGTGCGCCCGGAGTGTATGTTGGTGCTGCAAAAATTGCTTCACTGGGTCTGCGCATCCGCAGGGGTTGCAGCTTTCATGGCCTGTCACTGAATGTGGATATGGATACCGAGCCCTTTTCGCGCATCAATCCCTGTGGTTTCCAGGGGCTGGCAGTGACGCAAATGGTGGATCAGGTTTGCGCTGAAGACCGGGCTGTAGTCACTATGGAAAAAGTAAAGTCTGTATTGGTCGGTAAGTTACTTGAAGAATTACATTACGGCGGTGTGCTGGTGCTGGCCGCAGGAATTGGCAGATGAATAATAAGAAAAATGGGCGTAGCCCGATCCCCGTTGCAATAGTGGATGCATCGCAAGCAGCTATTAAGGAGCTGGGTGCGGACAAGATCAGCCGGAATACGGCCAGCTTTAAACAAGCAGAAACCTTACGCAAGCCTGACTGGATCCGGGTGCGCTTACCGCTGGGCAATGCGGTTGAAAAACTGAAATCACGCTTACGTGAAAATAGCCTGGTTACAGTCTGCGAAGAGGCATCTTGTCCTAATATCCATGAGTGCTTCAATAAGGGTACGGCAACTTTTATGGTCCTCGGTGAGGTTTGTACCCGTCGCTGTTCATTCTGTGATGTCGCCCACGGCCGCCCGCTGGCTCCCGATCCGGATGAGCCGTTGCAACTGGCGGAAACGATTGCAAGCATGCAGTTAAAGTACGTTGTCATTACTTCGGTTGATCGTGATGATTTGCGCGATGGCGGCGCCCAGCATTATGCAGATTGTATCCGCGAGGTAAGGGCAAAAAGCCCGGAGATCAAAATAGAAATACTGGTGCCGGATTTTCGGGGCAAAGGGCGGATGGAACGAGCCCTGGATATCCTCGACCAGGCACCGCCTGATGTGTTTAATCACAATCTTGAAACGGTGCTGCCCCTGTACCCGAATGTTCGTCCCGGGGCAGATTATCAATGGTCACTGGACCTGCTCAAAGCATTTAAGCAGCGCCATCCGGAAATTCCGACAAAGTCCGGTATTATGCTCGGGCTGGGTGAAACCATGGAACAGGTTGAAGCCCTGTTTGCAGATTTACAGGCGCACCAGGTAGATATGATAACCGTGGGCCAGTACCTGCAGCCAACCGCCCATCACCATCCGGTATTGCGTTACTGGACCCCTGATGAGTTCGAGCACCTGGCTCGCCTCGGTAATAAAATGGGTTTTTCCCATGTTGCCAGCGGCCCATTGGTGCGCTCCTCATATCATGCAGATTTGCAGGCTGAAGGAGTCATTGCCAGCTGATCTGGGGCGGTCTGCTACGGTAAATCAACCGCCCGTCGGGCAATCGGGGCAATTCAGCGTATTTGCACATTCCGCTGCAACCTGATGGCAAAGCTGTGGTCTTATGCTACATTAGAGGGTATTGGTTCGTTTTTTGTTTGCTGAAGTGCAGCGAGCAGCTTAGATATTTGAAATGAAGGAATTGTATATAGTGCAAATTAAGTGGTTTAAAAAGTTCAAGCGATTAAACAAGTCCAGCTTTCTGCTGTTGTCCGGTCTGATTATATCAATGCTGTTGACAGCCCCGGCCTGGGCGCTGGCAACCAGTGGCAAGGATAGTGACGGCGACCTGCTGCTTAAGCAGAGCATGACCCAACGTTATGCATCCCATTTGGCCGTCAGCTTCCTGACCAACTGGCACTATAAAGATGTGCAGCTGGATGATGAATTATCCAGTCAGATCCTTGATCAGTATATTGAAACCCTGGACCCCAACCGGGCTTACTTCCTGTCTGCCGATATCACCGGTATGGAAAAGTGGCGCCTGCAGCTGGACGATGCCCTGCGCCACGATGACCTCGATGCGGCCTTTGATATTTTTAATCTCTACGTGCTACGGGTAAAAAACCGGATCCAGTTTGCCCGGGAGCAATTAAACCAGCCCATGGATTTCAGTGTTGCTGAAAATTATCAATTCAACCGTACCGAGTCAGCATGGATTACTGATGGCAAAGCCTGGGATGAGCAATGGCGCAAACGGGTGAAAAATGACTGGCTGCGCTTAAAACTCACGGATAAAGAAGCAGACGAAATTCGTAAAACCCTGGACGATCGTTATAAAAACCTGGATCGCCGGATCGCTGAATTAAATGCTGAAGATGTATTTCAGTATTTTATGAATGCGGTAAGCCTGGCAGTGGAACCGCATACGGCGTATTTGTCACCGCGGAGTTCGGATAATTTTGACATCTCGATGAAACTTTCGCTTGAGGGTATTGGAGCCCTGTTGCAGCGCGAGAACGAATATACCTCTATTGCACGGGTTATACCCGGCGGCCCGGCGAAAAAAGATGGCCGCCTAAAAGCGGAAGATCGGATTGTCGGCGTGGCCCAGGGTCGTGAAGGCAAGATGGTAGATGTTATCGGCTGGCGCCTGGACGATGTAGTGGACTTAATCCGCGGCCCAAAAGATACGGTAGTGCGCCTCGAGGTCCTGCCTGCGGTTACCGGTGAGGATGGTCCAAGCAAGATTATCGAGATTGTTCGCAATGAAGTTAAGCTGGAAGAGCAGGCGGCCAAAAGCCGGATCATTGAAATCCCGCAGGGTGATGAAGTCATTAAAGTTGGGGTGATTGACCTACCGGTGTTTTACCTGGATTTTAAAGGCCGTGCGGAAGGCAAAAAAGATTACCGCAGCTCTACCCGGGATGTACGCAAACTGATTGATGAGATGAAAGCTGAAGGGATAGAGTCCCTGATTATTGACCTGCGCAACAACGGTGGCGGCTCATTACTGGAAGCAACTACCCTGACCGGCCTGTTTATTGACCAGGGCCCGGTAGTCCAGGTGCGTGATTCCCGCGGGCGGATCTCGTTGGAACGCGATGATGATCCTGGGATGACCTGGGATGGCCCGATGGCAGTTCTGGTCAACCGCTACAGTGCCTCTGCTTCTGAGATTTTTGCTGCAGCAATTCAGGATTACCAGCGCGGACTGGTTGTTGGCGAGCCGACATACGGTAAAGGTACCGTACAGAACCTGGTTAACCTTGATGACTATGCGCCGGTGGATAAAAAGCGCATGGGTCAGTTAAAACTGACCATGGCCCAGTTTTTCAGGGTGAATGGCGGCTCAACCCAGAACCGCGGGGTGACACCTGATATCAGTTTCCCAACGCCGGGCGATTCTGCTGAATACGGTGAAAGTGCATTGACCAACGCACTGCCCTGGACACAGATTGAGAAGGCCGAGTACAAGCCGGTTAACCAGGTGGCACCCGTACTTGCAGTACTGGATTCACGTTACCGTGAGCGCTTAGGCAGCAGTGAAGAATTTGCCTGGATTTATGAAGATATTGAAGAATACAAAGAAAATAAAGACCGCAAAACCGTGAGCCTGCTTGAGGAAGAGCGGCGTACCGAAAGAAAAGATAACGAAGCCCAGCGCAAGCAGCGCAAGGAACAGCGTTACCTGCTACATGGGCTGCCGGTACCTGCCGATGAGGATGAAAAAACTGCAGAAGCTAAAATCGAAAGCAGTGCTTCAGATATTGCCGAACGAAATCCAGAGCTTGAGGCGATCACTGATGCTGATACCGATGAAAATGCAGATGAAGCGGACGAAGAAGATGACTTACCGGACATGATCCTGGAAGAAACTGCCAGGATCGTCGCAGATGCCGCTCGTTTAATTGCAAACAAACCCATGTTTGCCCAAGACGTGAGTAAGCCAAAACACGCAAAAGAGACTGTAGAATTGATTAATTAGGCAGATTAATGACCACCCATAAAAAACCCGCCGACGGCGGGTTTTTTATGGGTGGATAATTCGGTGGCATGATAATATCTTTGACCAGTGATGACACGATTTTACCAACAGCGCCGCCAATGATAATGCCAACCGCCATATCAACAACATTGCCTTTCATGGCAAATGCTTTAAATTCCTTACCCATTCCCATATTGAATCCTCTGTGTGTGATTAGGAAAGCACGGTTTACAGTTAAATACAGTGCCTGATAAATCCCGGACTATAGCTCGACTGGCGCTGGCAGTACCATTAAATCGGCTGTTTGATTACAGTATTCCGGCCGGTATGCAGGCCCCAGAACCAGGTTGCCGGGTGCAGGTAAAGTTTGCTGGACGAAAAAAAGTGGGCTGGGTCGTTGCAATCAGCAATTCTACCGAGGTACCAGAAACAAAGCTGCTGGCGATAGAAAGCATTATTGATGAGCGATCGCTGTGGAACCCGGCATTATGGGAATTGATGACCTGGTGCCGATCATATTATCATCACCCGGTGGGGGAGATCCTTGCAACTGCCTTACCACCGGCTTTGCGCGGCTCAATGGCCGCCACTGCACCAGCCAGTGAAAGCTGGAGGCTTACTGCAACAGGTGGTCAACAGGACCTGGAGAAACTGCTTAAACGTGCACCGCGACAGGCAGCCCTGCTACAGGCATTGGCAGTGCCGGCGACCGCTGAAAGTTTGTCAGCGTATTTTGAAGGCAGTGACTGGCGTGCAGTATTACGCAATTTATCTGCAAAAGGCTGGCTGGAAGCATGCCTGGTTGCGGAAGCTTCTAACTTAACTGGTCAGAAGGGTCCACAACTCAATAGCGAACAGGAGCAGGCATTGGCCGGGATCAGTGAAACCCTCGGTCACTATTCTACCCACCTGCTCTATGGGGTTACCGGCAGTGGTAAAACCGAAGTCTACCTGCAGTTGGCGCTGGAGGTGCTAAAGCGCGGACGGCAGGTGCTTTTTCTGGTGCCGGAGATCGGTCTGGTACCACAACTGCTTCGCCGGGTGCGGCAGCGACTGGGGCAGGAGCCGGTACTGGTGCATTCTTCCCAGAGTGACGGTGAGCGCTATCGTGCCTGGTACCGCGCCGCCAGTGGCGAGGCCCGGGTGGTTATTGGTACCCGTTCTGCCCTGTTCACCACGTTACCGGAACTGGGTTTGATCGTGGTGGATGAAGAGCATGACAGCGCTTATAAACAGCAGGATCACTGGCGCTACCAAGCCCGCGATATCGCGGTAAAACGCGCCAGTCTGGAAAACTGCACACTGGTGCTTGGCAGCGCTACGCCGGCTTTGGAGTCCCTTGAAAATGCCGCGTCCGGACGCTATCAGCTGTCACGCCTGGAAACCCGTGCCAACCGCCAGAAAATGCCGGACTGGCAGTTGCTGGAAATGCGCCAGCAGGCGGTTGAAGACGGATTGCTGCCGGAAACCCTAAAGCTGCTGGCAGATAATGTGGAGCGTGGCCTGCAGTCACTGGTGTTTCTCAATCGTCGCGGCTATGCCCCGGTACTGATGTGTCGCTGGTGCGGCTGGCAGGCTGATTGTGACCGTTGCGACAGCCCGATGACCTGGCACCAGCGCGCCAACCACCTTGCCTGTCATCGCTGTGACTCCCGTCGCCCGGTACCACAGCGCTGCCCGGATTGCGACAGCCTGGATCTGCGCCCCCTCGGGGAAGGTACTGAGCGAGTTGCCGATTACCTGCAGGCACAATTTCCGCAAACCCCTATTATCCGTTTTGACCGCGACACCACCCGGCGTAAAAACGCAGCAGCCGATATCCTCGCACAAGTTGGTGAGGGCAAAGCCTGCATCCTGGTAGGTACGCAAATGTTGGCGAAAGGGCATCACCTGCCCAGGGTGTCCCTTGCAGTTATCCTCAATATTGACCAGTCCCTGTTCAGTACAGACTTTCGTGCGATTGAAAAACTTGCCCAGCTGCTGACGCAGGTGGCTGGACGTTCAGGCCGGGGCGAGGATAAAGGCCTGGTAGTATTACAAACCTATCACCCGCAACACGCGCAGCTGCAGCAATTGATTTCCAGTGGTTATTTAAGCCTGGCTGATACACTGCTTGAAGAACGCCGCCAGGCAGGACTGCCACCTTACAGTTACCAGGCTATCGTACGGGCAGAGTCCAGTCACCAGGGTGAGCTGGTCCAGGCCTTGTCCCGGCTGGCAGGAAATGCAGAAGCAATCATGGACGGTTGCGTAACTAACATCCAGGTGCTCGGGCCAATGCCGGCGCTGCAGGCAAGACGTGCCGGGCGCTATCGAATGAATTTGCTGTTCCAGGCCGACACTCGTGCATTATTGCACTGGCTGGTGGGGCAGGTTGCAGCGGACATAGGGCATTTGCCCGGTACCCGTAAAATTCGCTGGGCCATTGATATCGACCCGCAAGAATTGTAGCGTGGGTATAAATACCCACGAGCATGGTACATTTATTGAAAGCCTTAACGCGTGGGCATAAATGCCCACCCTACGCCAGGTTTGGGTTTTTAGTCAGTCGTTGCAGTGCTGTTTCACTCGTTTGTAGGGTGGGCATTTATGCCCACGCGTGGCATTACCGTGTAAAATCTACCGTTTGATGTGACTATTTACACTGGGTATGCGTCTTAAAATCAGGCATAGTTCACAAAGTCTGTGTTTTCAAACATACAGCGAAACTTTATTACTGAAACAGTGTCCCAAAAACTCAAGAATCGACAACGTCATTAAACGGCAAGTCGGAAATACCACGGCAGGAATTATGGAAGATACAGCAAATCAGATCAGCTCGGTAGCGGGCGTGTTAGCAGCTTTTACAAAATTGCAGTCAGAAGCTGAAACTAAAATCATCGGCCAGCCCGCATTAGTACAAAGGCTGCTCATTGCCTTGCTAACCCACGGTCATTTATTGGTTGAAGGTGCACCCGGATTGGCAAAAACTACCGCTATCAAGGTGCTGGCCGAGCGAATTGAAGGTGACTTTCATCGGGTACAGTTTACCCCGGACCTGCTGCCTGCAGATTTGACCGGTACCGAGATTTACCGCCAGCAAAGTGGCGAATTCGAATTCCAGCCGGGTCCGATGTTCCATAACCTGGTACTTGCAGATGAAATCAACCGTGCACCGGCTAAAGTACAGTCCGCTTTGCTGGAAGCCATGGGCGAACACCAGGTAACCGTTGGCAGCAAAACTTATCAGTTGCCGGATTTATTTTTAGTCATGGCAACCCAGAACCCTATCGAGCAGGAAGGTACCTATCCGCTACCGGAAGCCCAGCTCGATCGATTCCTGATGCATGTGACCATCGATTACCCGAACGCAGATGCCGAAGCCAAAATCCTGCATCTGGCTCGCCAGCAGGCACGCGAAGAGTTGAGTGATAACACCCCGCCACAGGTGCTGGTGACCCAGGCGCAGATTTTCCAGGCACAAAATGAAGTACTGGACCTGACTATGGTGCCTGAACTGGAAACCTATATTGTGCAACTGGTACTGGCATCCCGTGACCCCAGCAAGTTTGATCCCGAACTGGTGCGCCTGATTTCTTATGGCGGCAGCCCCAGGGCAACCATCGGCCTCGACCGTTGTGCCCGTGCTTATGCCTGGCTGGCCGGCAGGGATTATGTTTCGCCGGACGATATCCACGCGATTGCCCATGATGTATTGCGCCACCGTTTAATCCTTTCCTATGAAGCAGAAGCTGATGGTGTTACCCCGGACCAGGTGATCCAGCGCCTGCTGGAGATTGTGCCGGTCCCATGAGTGGCAGCATAACTGGCCGTTTCAGCCAGTCTGCACAGGCCGGTGACGGAATCCGCGTTAGCAAAGCGGAACTGATCGCCCTGGAAGGCCGTTGTCGACGCCGGCGCCTGCCGGCAATGCGCCCTGCGCGTTCTGCTTTGGCAGGTCCGCACGAATCCCGCTTCCGCGGGCGCGGGGTAGACTATCTGGAATCCCGTCAATACCTGCCTGGCGACGATATCCGTAATATGGACTGGCGAGTTACCGCACGCACCGGCAAGGCTCATACAAAGGTATTCCAGGAAGAACGTGAACGCCCGGTGATCGTGGTAGTTGATCGCAATCCGGGGATGTTTTTTGCTACCCGGGGTCAATTAAAAACAGTGATGGCTGCCAAAATTGCTACTGCCATGGCCTGGACCGCATCACGGCGCGGGGATCGTACCGGAGCCGTCATTTATGGCGGTGGGGTGCATCATGAATTGCGGCCGCGCGGCGGCCGGCGTGGTGTACTGCGGCTGATCCAGCAACTGGAGCGCTGGTGTAACCCGGACCCATTGCCGGAACAGAGCGACCCGCTGGCAGATTCCCTCAAACGCCTGCGTAATGTTATTCGCCCGGGTAGCCTGGTGGTCATCATCAGTGATTTTTATCGCCTCGATAATGACTGCAATCGGCATATTTCCCGCCTCGCCCAGCATAATGACCTGGTGGGCTGCCAGTTACTGGACCCCCTGGAAGTGAACATGCCCTCAGGTGTGTTTCCCATCACTGACGGTGTTCAATCAGTTACGCTGGATACCCGCAGCCGCAGGTTAAAGTCACGGTTGCAGGTTCGTGAAGAACAGCACCAGCTGGTTCCCGCAGATATGTTCAGGAAGCACGGTGCCCGCTGGATGCAGGTTTTGACCACCGATGATCCGCTGATTGCAATAGAGCGCGGCTTAGGTTTAAACAGTCGTGGCTAGTCCGGATTCCAACAGGGTTGAAAAATCAGCAGACAGCTTGCTGGCGCTGCTGAAAGATATCCACCCGGCGGAAAGTGCCGCCTGGTGGCCACCGGCACCTGGTTGGTGGCTATTGGTGATTGTCACAGCCGTTATTTGCTGGTGGTTGGGAAACAAACTGTTCAAGGCATGGAAGCGTTATCGATTCAAAAAAATGGTTAAGGCCATGCTGGCAGAGTTGTTTCAACGCCAGGCCGGGCAACCGCGAGAGCTGCTGGTAGAACTGAACCAATTATTTAAACGCTGGCTCGCCAGCCAGGGTGGTCAGAGTGTCCAGCATTTAACCGGTGTTGATTGGGCTCAGTACCTGCAAGATGGGATGCACTCCAGTGCTGCAGAAAAAGCCGTGATCGAAACCCTGGCCTGTGCACAGTACCAGCTGGAAGTTCCGGATTATGATATCCAGCTCCTAGAGGCATGGGCACAGCGCTGGTTGAATTCGCGGGAGATGCTCCGTGGCTGAGTTTATTTTTGCCTGGCCATGGTTGTTCCTGCTGTTACCGTTGCCCTGGTTTGCCTGGCGATACCTGCCAAAAGCTGATAACCAGCTAAGCGGTTCGGTACGTGTGCCGTTTTTCCACTGGCTGGGTGAAGATTCAAAATCCAGTGGTTCCCCGGGTTGGCTCAGCCGTATCCTGGCTATTGCGGTGTGGTTGCTAGTACTGACCGCAGCAGCGCGTCCGCAATGGGTGGATGAGCCGCTGACATTTCCGGTCAGCGGCCGTGACCTGCTGATGGCCATGGATGTTTCCGGCAGCATGGATACTCGCGATATGCAGCTAAATGGACATATGGTCAGTCGGCTGACGATGGTTAAAGAAGTGATGTCGGCCTTTATCCAGCGGCGCCAGGGTGATCGCGTCGGCCTGGTTTTATTTGGTTCAAGAGCCTATCTGCAAACCCCGTTGACATTTGATACCCAGACGACCGCACGCCTGATGGAAGAGTCGGAAATTGGCCTGGCGGGCCGGGAAACAGCCATTGGTGATGCTATCGGTTTATCAATTAAACGCCTGCGCGATAACAGTGAGGCGGATCGGATACTAATTCTACTCACTGATGGTGCCAATACTGCCGGTGCAGTAGATCCGTTACAGGCTGCTGAATATGCGGCCAAAGAAGGGCTGACAATTTATGCCATCGGTGTAGGCGCTGATGAAATGCTGGTGCGGGACCTGTTTGGTTCCCGGGTAGTGAATCCGGCCACAGACCTGGATGAAAAAACCATGAAAGCGATTGCCGCAGAAACCGGCGGCCGCTATTTCCGTGCACGCGACACTCGCGACCTGGAAAAGATTTACCAGATTATTGACGAACTGGAGCCAGTCAGTTCGGATGCTGTAGTTATCCGTCCGGTAACAGAATGGTTCTGGCTGCCGTTAATGGCAGCGGTAATATTAACCCTGCTGTCCGGGCTGCTTAAGTTGATCAAACAAAGTGGTTTGCTGCACCGTAAGGCTAACAGTGAGGCATCAAGCTGATGGATATGCTGTCCCTGCACTGGATTAGACCCAATTGGCTGTTACTGATTCCGCTGGTCTGGCTGGCGGCTGTTTTTGCCTGGCGCCAGCATAAAGCTGGTGGTGACTGGGCACGGATTGCGGATGCACACCTGCTGAAATTCCTCGGTGGCGGTGAGTCACAAAAAAGCCGAAATACCCTGACCGGCCTGGTAATTGCAGGGCTAACACTGGCATTACTGGCCCTCGCCGGGCCTGCCTGGGAACAATCCGCCAGCGGCAGCTTTAGTGCCAACCAGGCCCGGGTTGTAGTGCTGGACCTTTCCCGTTCGATGCTGGCTGAAGATATCAAACCCAATCGGGTCGCACAGGCGCGGTTTAAACTGATGGACTTGTTGGACAAGGTTGAAGAAGGCCAGGTTGGGCTGGTTGCTTATGCCGGCCAGGCTTTTGTAATTGCCCCATTGAGCAGTGATATGGAAACCATAAAAAATATGGTGCCGGCCTTGGGTCCTGATGTTATGCCCGCTCCCGGCAGCCGTCCGGATGAAGCGCTGGCACTGGCCGCTGAATTAATCAACCAGGCGGGATTTGCCAGTGGTGAAATTTTGCTGATTGCTGACAGCAGTGATAAGCGTACCGTTGAAATGGCGGAAAAGCTGGCAGACAGGGGTTTTGTCATCTCAGTCCTGGGTATCGGTACTACCCAGGGCGCGCCCATTCCCAGCGGCAGGGGATTTATTAAAGACCGGGAAGGAAAAATTGTTGTTGCACGCCTGGATGAAAACAAACTGCGCGCCGTAGCGCGCGCAGGAGATGGTGATTACCTGGTAACCCGTGCGGATAATTCTGAACTCACTGAATTATTGGGTGGGGTCAGTGAAGACTTTGTCGCCAGCGACGACAACGATCATGCCGGGCTTGAACAACGCTGGCTGGATCAGGGGTACTGGCTGCTGTTACTGCTGCTACCCATTGTCCTGCTTAGCTTTCGTAAAGGCTGGCTGTTTGTATTGCCTATATTGCTGTTGCCGTATACGATCCAGCAGGTACAGGCCCAGCCATTATTGGAAAGCCCTCCACCAGTCAGTTTCGCTGCAGATGGTGATCAACCGCCAGCTGAAGTTGCATTACCCGGGTTAAAAACAGAAGCGGGTACGCTGGAGAAATCCTGGCGTAAACTCTGGTGGAATGCGGATCAGCGAGCACAACTGGCGTTGCAGCAGCAAGATTACCAACAGGTGCTGGATGCAGTTTCGTCGCCACGTTTCCAGGCTGAAGCACTCTACCGGCAAGGTGATTTCAGCCAGGCAATGGAGCTTTGGAGCGCGCTTGAAAAGAATGCGGATACCACTAAACAGCAGGCTGAAGCTGCGTACAACCAGGGCAATGCACTGGCTGCTGAAAATGAACTGGATGATGCCATCGCAGCTTATGGTCGTGCCCTGGTGCTGGATCCTGAAAATACAGATGCGCAGACTAACCTCGATATCCTGAAAAAACTGCAGGATCAGCAGAACCAGGAAGGTGAACAAAACCAGGAAGAGGGTGAGGAAGGCGAAAACCAGGAAGATCAGCAGAGCCAGGAAGACCAGCAAAATCAGGATTCAGAAGAGTCTCAGGATTCAGAAGATTCTGAGGAATCCGAGGCTGAAAATGAAAACGAAGATTCTGCTGATAGTGAAGAAGAGCAACAACAGGCAGAAGAAGAACAGCAGCAGGCTGAGGAAGAAGCCGCTGAAGAACAGCAGGCAGAAATGACCCAGGAAGAGCAGTGGACCGAGGAAGATGAGCAGGCAAAAGAACAGTGGCTGCGCCGGATTCCCGATGATCCCGGTGGCCTGTTGCGGCGAAAATTAATCCAGGAACACAAACGCCGCGGGCGCCAGGATACACACAGCCAGCCATGGTAAAGGCCGGTAAGGAATCACCAATGAGAGCGAACAGACTTCAACACTATCAATCTATTCGAGCGGCAAGTGTCATAGCCTTAGTGCTCTGGCTTGTGCTGTTTTCAATAACAGCCCAGGCTGCTGTGGATGCCCGGATTGACCGAAGCAGTGTAAGACTGGGTGAAACCATTACCCTGGTGGTGGAAACCGATGATGCTTCACAACCCCTCGATATCGATACCAGTTTGTTAACTGCGGATTTTCATCTGCTGGATACCCGTAATGAATCCATGGTGAGTTATACCAACGGGGTACAGTCTGCGACTATTCGCACACTTTATGTGCTTGAGCCGAAACATACAGGCAAGTTAAGCATACCCGGTTTCAAGCTGGGTAAGTTGAGTACCCGGCCAATCGAAATTGCTGTGGAAGATGCCCCAGCGGCTGCTGCCGGTGAACCACCGGTGGTATTCATGGAAGTAGAGAGCAATACAGACCGCATATATGTCCACTCCCAGTTGGCCTTAACCGTGCGTTTATATTATCGCTACAGCCTCACCGAAGGCAGCCTGCCGGATCCCCGGGTTGAACATGCAAGCCTGGTGAAACTGGGTGAAACCTCAATGAATGCCACCCGCAATGGTGTTGGCTATCGCGCGCTGGAGCGGGTATATGCGGTATTTCCCGAACGCAGCGGCGAGCTGATTGTTCCGGAAATATCATTCCTTGGGCGGGTGAATGAACCCTCTAACAAGCGTGGCAGCCTGTTTACTCCAATGCGCAACCGTGGGCGACGGGTGCGTACTGTCAGTGATGTCCTGAAAATTACAGTTGATCCACGGCCAGCCCAATATCCGGCAGCCACAGACTGGCTGCCGGCCCGGCAGTTGGTGGTGAATTCACAAATCAAAACCGCCAAAGGCGGTGCTCGTGTCGGTGAACCGATAACCCGTGTGATCGAGATGAAAGCTGTGGGCTTGCTCGACACTATGTTTCCTGAAATTAGCTGGCCGGCCATGGATAATGCAAGGGTTTATCCAGATGCCCCTGAAAGTGTCTCGCGGAATTCGGGCCAGTGGGTTACCGGTCGGAAGGTACATAGTTTTGCCATTGTGCCGGAAAATACAGGTGAACTACTGCTGCCGGAGATTAGTATTCCCTGGTGGGATACGGTTGCGGATAAACTGAAATATGCCGTCATTCCAGCAGAGCTTGTGGATGTACTGCCGGCGCTTGGCGACAGTGCAATCCCTGCTGAGCCTGAACCGGTAGCAGTGCAGGAACTATCGCCGGTTAAACCCAGTCAGCCGGCGTCTATGCCCGTAGATGCACTAACAAGCCAGCAAAAAAGCTGGTGGCAAATCCTGGCAATTACCGGTTTTACGCTGTGGCTGCTTACCTTGTTGTTGTGGTGGTTCAACCGCGGGAAGTCAGTACAAATCGTGGCAACTTCCAGCCTCAGGCAGGATCAGGAAAACTCCCTGCTTGAGTTTAAAAATGCCTGCAATAAAAACCAGCCGGTGGCTGCAGCCACAGCACTACGTCAGTTTGTAATCCGTGAACTGGATATTGCTGACGGCCTTAGCGGGCTGGAGAAACACTGCCGTTTAGAAGAGTTTGATCAGCTTGCGGCAAGTGTTGAAGCACTTAACAAACAACTGTACGCGCCAGAGCAAGGCAAGGGTACGGTTAGTTGGGATGGCAAGGCTTTTTACCGGCAGTTCACTAGTTGGCTGAAGGCAACAGCAAACACCGGAAAGTCAAAAACCAACAGCAACACATTGCCACCATTCTATCCAGAGTAAAACATTGGTCTTGCTAACGCGTGGGCATAAATGCCCACCCTACACAACATTGCACCGGTAGGGTGGGCATTTATGCCCACGCGTTATACTACCGTTTTCGCTTTAACCAGATCCTATACCCCAGTAATACGATTAAAATCCCCGCATAAACCAGCGGCTCACGGGTATCCAGTTTCACCTGCCAGAAAAAATGCCAGACCCCAAGAATCGCAATCACATAAACTAGCTGATGCAGTTTCTTCCAGCGACGTCCCAGTCGGCGCATCCAGCCATTGGTAGAAGTCACCGCCAGCGGAATCAGCATCATCAGTGCCGTAATCCCGAGGGTAATATACGGGCGCTCCAAAATATCCTCGCCAATAGCTGCAAAGTTCAGTCCCTGGTCAAGAATTGCATAGCTGAGAAAGTGCAACAAAACATAAAAGAAGCTGAACAGTCCCAGCATCCGCCGCAGTTTCAGCAGCCACACTTTCCCCGTTATCCTGCGCAGTGGCGTAATGGCCAGGGTCAGGAGCAATAACCTGAGGCCCCACAGGCCCAGCTGATGGATTAGTTCTTCAATGGGATTCGCACCCAGGGACTGTCCGGCCAGGCCAAAGGCTGCCAGTAACAGTTGTGCAAATGGGAGCAGGCAGGCAGTAAACACCGCCACCTTTATCAGGCCAAGCTTTTTCATCAGGGCTTAAAAATTCTTGCGCAAGTTTAAATCAGAATACAGGTGCGCAACTTCATCCCCATAGCCATTGAACATCAGGGTAGGTTGTTTAGCCGCAAACAGACCGGTACCGATCACCCGCTCACGCGCCTGCGACCAGCGTGGATGATCCACCTCAGGATTCACATTGGCATAAAAACCGTATTCACGCGGAGCAGATCGGCCCCAGGAGGTATCCGGCTGTTTTTTGCTAAAGGAGATTTCAACAATCGACTTGATGCTTTTAAAACCATATTTCCAGGGTACGACCAGCCGTAACGGGGCCCCGTTCTGGTTGGGCAGGGTTTTCCCATAAAGGCCTACAGCGATAATCGCCAGCGGGTTCATGGCTTCGGCCATGGTCAGGCCTTCGTGATAGGGCCATCTAAGTACCCGCCGGCGAACACCCGGCATCTGGGTCGAATCATTTAGTGTTTTGAACGATACATAGTTGGCATTGGAGTTGGGCTGGAAACGCTTCAGCAGGTCACCCAGGGGAAAGCCGACCCAGGGGATAACCATTGACCAGGCTTCCACACAGCGCAGGCGATATATCCGTTCTTCCAGTGGATGCGGTTTTAGAATATCTTCTAAATTGTAATCACCGGGTTTATCACATTCCCCAGAAATCTTGACTGTCCACGGATCTGTGATCAGGCTTTTGGCATACCGCACCGGGTCGTCTTTATCCAGCCCGAATTCGTAGTAGTTATTGTATGTGCTGATGTCCTGGTAACTATTGGGTGTTTGATCAGTGCTATATTTGCTCGGAGAGGTTTGCAGTGGTTTTAGTTCTGCCTCTGCCCTTGATGGTAGTCCTGAGAAAGCCAGCCCCGCACCTGCTATCCCCGCCAATTGCAGGAAATGCCGTCGTTTGAGATAGACTTGTTCATCGGTAATGTCAACAGGTCTGATTATATTATTATTTATGTTTTTCATGCATATATCTCTTTGCAGTATGCAGCAGATTAGATCCAGAAGATAAGGAATAATAACAGACAGGTTTTTACCGCAGTTGCTTACAAAAAAATTGATATCCGGTAGCCTATACAGTTCATTGACACAAACATCAACGGTGATGGTGGTTTCGAATGCATGATGTAAGCGCTTGACTCCGTACCGTCACCTTTACTTTATCTTAAATGTGTCTATAATCAATCTAGTTTATTTGGGAAACTCATTGAATAGAGAGGAAATAATTATGAAAAAAATATCTGGATTAATAGCTGGAATAGCGTTGTTGACATGTGGGGCCGCCCAGGCAGATCCTGCCAGCTATGTTGAATGGAATGCGGCAGGTCAACCAACGCTTTCCAGTATGCCGGGGGCAATTACCAATGCCCTGCCCGGGGGCTTAACCAGCTACCCTGATTTGCCTTCCTTTTTGGCTGTGGCGGGTTCGCCGGCATTTGAAGATTTTGAAAATGGTATGGTTGCTCCAGGTGGTGTAACCGGCTGTCCGCCACCATTAAATAGTCTCTCCAATAATGCCTGTTTTATCCCCGGCGGGTTAATAGCCGGGTTTAGCGTTAATGCTACTGGTGGCAGTAATGTTGTGATTCTGGGGGCTGGTTTAATTGGTCCAAATCAAACCAGTATTGTTACTGGTGCAGATCAATTTGCTGAATCAACCATCATAACTTTCGATGGAACAAGTGTCACTGCTGTTGCATTTGATGTGTATACAAACGCTACCGGCCCTATCACCATTACTGTACTGGACTCAGTGGGGGGAACTATTGGTGTCCTGAACACCGGAGCCGTTGTACCGGCTACACCACTGTTTATTGGCTTCACCAGTTCCGTTCCAATCGCAAGTATTAACATCGCTGATGACACTGGTGGTGGTGAGCTGCTGGACGACCTTCGCTTCGGATCCATGGCATTCGGCTCGTCAGTACCAATACCAGCATTGAGTAAAACAGGATTGCTTGTTTTGTTACTGTTGCTTACAGGCATGGCCTGGCGTTTTAGAAAGGTGGGTACCCTGTAATTTAAATATCAAACATAAAAATATGTTTGCTAAGCCCTGGCCTTCTGGTCGGGGCTTTTTTGTGGGTGAATATTTTTTCCGAAACAGGTGCACAGTGAAACAGCAGGATTTCAAGCTATGCTAGACTGACAATTGAGGAATAACATATTAAATATTCAAAATTAGGGTGGGGGTAGAGTTCAGATGTTCAGATTACCAACAGGTAAATTACTCGTAGTGTTTTTGTTCTGCTGGGTAAATACAGCGTCTCTTGATGCGGCATCTTTAGTCAGGTTGTCAATTGATTCCGATCAAAGCACCGGTGGACAGGTCCTCCTGAGTGAATCAGGTTGGCCACTAAGCATCAAGATGACTGTTGAATTTCCGCCAGGGAAGGCATTTCCTTCCTATGCGATTAATCCTAATTTCCCGATTCGTGAAAACTGGGGCATGCTGATTTTTGCAGATCCGGATGGCTGCCTGAACCCTCCTGTGCCGGGCTGGCAGGCAAATGCGACACCGGAGTGCGGTGTGCCGGAAATACTTCCACCAGATTGGGACTGGTCTGCCTGGGTGCCGCCGGCTTCCGATGAAATTTATATGGAATTCTGGCCGGGTGTGGATATGGCAGGTGTGGTGGATCATGCAGGAAATGCAGAGCGCCGCCTCGAGCTGGTAGATTCTGCCGGCAGTCGCGGCCCGGAATTCAAGCGCTGGGATTCCACAGGCAGTTGTACTCCAGGCACAGGTGATGCCGATTGTGTAAGAATGGGTCCACCAACGGGTGGCGAGGTCGCCGATGGTTATGGATTTGGTGCTGATGATGATATCCCCGGGCTGGTTGTAATAGCCGAGTATGGTATTGGCAGGGTGTTTAATGAACCGGAATTTAACCTCTCCACCCCCCTCGCCGCGGTTAATCTTGCGGGCCTGGTTAACAGCGTAAGCTATAACCTCTCGGATTTACGAAAAAGACGCAACAGGGACAATCCCATTGTTGAACAGACCAGGGTCTGGGCGCAAATCAATATGCCCATCAATGTGGTGCGACATCTGATTCAGTACGATGCATGTACGGGTAATGTCACCTGGCAATCCCCGGAACAAATCTATGCAGCAGAGTGTGACGGTAACAACCTCTGGCGCATAGATGGCGGTCCGGCTGAAGCGCCTTTTATGAAGTTTGATCGTGGCGATGCGGCATCAATAGCCCTGCTGGAAGCAACTACGTTTACCCTGAAAGTATTCCTGGTTGCAGGTCAGGCACCCAGCCGCTTGTTCGATGAAGATGGTGATGGTTATGTAGATAGTGCGGATGCGGTGGCTGCCGGATATACATTGCTTTCAAATCAGGATTCTATCGACTTGCTGCAAATCTCCCGTGACATGTGTTTTGGTGGCGGTAGCGGTGTGATTATTGATGATCTTGATAACAACGGCGCGGTTGATGTACCGATTGTTTGCCCAACTTCACCGGGCGAGCTAGGCCGCCCGCCACGGTGAATCTAACAGTCAATGACTGTCAGCTAAAATGGGAATTACCTGTCCGCAGTGCTTTCTCGGGAAAAGGTCAGTCCTGCTGCTGATAAAATATCGTTTGCCAGAACAACATCCGGATGGTCCGGGCTTGCCGAGCTAAACCGGGATAAAAACTGCTGTGCCAGTAATCCGGCCGCAGGTAAGTCGTTGGTGCTTTTCTTGATTTCTGCCATCAATAGCAGGGCCCGAACCCGCGTTGCTTCAAGATCGATTCTTGGTTCAACCATATCCGGAATGATTGCAGCCTGGATTTTTTCAATTGCATCCTCGGCTTCACCAACCTGCATTAACAGTTGTGCGAGGCCTAAGTCATAGATTTGATAATCGTAGCCTCCCAACTCAGTCGCCCTGTCCAGGTCTGCCCTGGCACTATCCATATCGCCTTGTAGCAAGCTTGCCATTCCTGTCAGGTATGCTGCGGCCTTGTCTTCGGTCCGATCCGGGTTATCGGCCGGCAGGGCGTGGCTGATGATTTCTGTTGCAGTGACTGATACTTTGTCATACTCGCCGAAGTTAAGCTCAACCAGTCCGCGTGCAAACAGATAACGTGTTGGCACGCCCGGAGATAAACTAATGGCAGATTCACTCAAATCACGGGCCGCATTTTTGTTTCCGCTTTCAAGGTTTAAAAGTGCACGAATAGATGCTGCCATCGCTTCACGTATTTGCTCTTCCTGGATTGCTGCTGAAAATCGCTCGATAAGTTGCTCAGCAGCACTAAAACTCCCTTTTGCAACCTGGAGTGCCTGTAGGGCAAACATGGCGTCCAGTCGATCACTGTTGGTGAGTGTTGCGTTGTCTGCAATCGAAGTAAATCCCTGTTCTGCCTGTATGTACTCAGCCTGCAGGTAATCTATCGTTGCCAGGCTGGTGGCAACGCCTCGCATTGTCGGGTCAATCTCAAGCGCTTTTTTATATAGCTCAATAGCAGCATTGAAGTCACCCTGATAGCGTAGGGAATCACCCAGTAGCGTATAACTGTTCGCATTGTCGGGTGCCAGTTTGGCAAATTTTTCGAGGGCAGGCTGTGCCCTTTCAAACTCTCCCATGGCGAGTAAGTAGCCACCTAAAGTACTCCAAATTACTTCATTTTGCGGCTCTTCGGCAGCCAGGATTTGCATTTCCCTGACAGCATCCTGGGCTTTGTATTGGCCCCAGTAGGTTTTGGCCAGCATTTCCCGCGCTTCAACTTCGAAGGGGTATTCAGTGAGCAATGCCATATACAAACCGCTGGCAGTCTCATAATCGCGGGCGAACAGCGCCTGGGCAGCCTCTATATAACGTTTTTCCCGATCTGGTATATTGCTGGTTTCCAGTGCCATCCGAATATTTTCTTCAGCCATGTCAGTCCGCCCGGTAGCAGCTTGTATATATGCCAGGCGATAACGGGCAACGGCAAAATCCGGGGCCAGCAGCAATGCTGCAGTGAATGCCTGCTCTGCCTGTTGATACTGATAGTTAAGAAAGAAGCCAAGGCCGGCGACATAGGACTCGTAAGCAGTAAGGTTTTGACTGGCAAAATCCGCAGCATAAATATCGATTTGCTCAGTATGCGGTATATTAAGTCCCTGTTTAACCTGGGCTGCAATCGGTCCGGCAGCCGATAACAATGTGGCAGTTGCCAGGTTTTCAGTCTGCCGGGCAGACAGGTCAATGCCACCGATGATATCGCTAAGTCGAGAAGAAATGGATATGCCACCGGGCGTTATCAGCATCTCTCCACTGAGGATAAAACCAATACCTTCCTCTTCACTCAATTCTGCAATAAGCTTCAGATCTGATTCTTCACCAATGATGCTGCGAAACTTCTGTGGTGAAACCACACGTAAGAACCTGGATTGTGTCAGGTTGTCGCGTATCAGGTTTGCCAGTCCCTCACCAAGCCAGTCATTTGCAGGGTCAGCAGTCAGGTTCCTGAACTGCATGACTGCAACGATGGGTAATTCAATTGATTCGGTAGGGCGCAACTCGCTCTCTTCATCTGTTACATAACCGGACCAGACCCACCAGCCACCCACCCCTACCAATACAATCAGGGGCAGGGAGATTATTGATTTCCCCCAGCGTGGTAAACGTTTTCCGCTGGTTTTTACGACCCGGTGATCGTTGATGTCAAAGACCCAGGAAAGGATAATTGTGATAAAAAACCCAATGAAGGCAAGCGTAAGAAAAGCTCGAAAAACCCATTCACCGACATCAAAAGCCGGTAACAATACATCAATGACCTGTAATAACACCCAGGAAATGATGATATAAGCTACTGCCACACGAACCACGCGACGGCGTTTAAGATCCTCAACAAACTGCTTGAATCTGGTTTGTTTCTCAGTCATCCCACGTTACTCGTTGATCAGCATGATTGCAGGAGACATTCGTTTAGCTGCTCCCAATCGGCAGTGTTTTCCGCTCATACAGGGGGCGGTAGTTTCTGGGGCTAATCGTAACGACAAAACCTGGCAGATACAACAATGGCGTACTACCCTGCGAATCCGCCGGTGATGAATAAAATCAACTGGAAGTGAATTTATATTATTGAATAACCCACTGTGTTTCGAGCAGTGATTGTATGCACAGTGTGATCAAGATTTGCAGGAGAAAGAAATCGAGCGTGCTGGATAACAGCTTATGGTTTCCTATTTGACCTGGTAAACCCGCGAATCAATACCGTTACTGCTAAGGCGAGTGCGCATAGCTTCGACCTCACTTGCGCTGCTGTATGGCCCTACGCGTACACGCTGCCAGGTTTTGTCATTAATAGTGACCTTCTGGATATGCGCGCTGGCACCGAGGAAAGCCAGTTGGGCTTTCATGGATTCGGCATCTTTGGGATTACGGAATGATCCTACCTGGATGATGTAGTTGCCCTTACTGCCGGTATTGTCAGATGCAGCAGTTTTTTCAGCCGGCTGCCTGGATTCTGTTTTAGCCTGCTGCCGGAGTTCTTTTTCGGGTACGGCTACTTCAACTTCTTCCAGTACAGTGAAGAAATCATATCGGGGTTTTTTTACAGGCTTTGCATTGTCGTTATTGCTGAGGATTGCCTGTTGATCCTTCGGGTTTGTTTTGTTGGGCGTAGGAAGCGGCTGTGTACTTGCAGTTGTGCGTTTGGGTTGTGGTATATACCCTTGAAGTACTGCCCAGGTGGAAATGCCCAGTCCAATTAAAATGCCTGTCAGCAACCACAGCCAGGCAGGTGACTGGTTTTTTTTTGTGGCAGGTTTACGACGTGTTTTTTTTCTTGGCATGAATTCAGTCTACAGTAAAGAGTCTGTGAAAACTTACATCTTTTCGGGGGCAGAGACCCCGATGATCCCTAAGCCGTTACGGAAAACCTGCCGGGCAGCATCGATTAATGCAAGCCGCGCATTGCGCAGGTTTTCATTATCAACCATAAAGTGGTGGGCGTTGTAATAGGAATGCAGGCCATTGGCCAGGTCCTGCAGGTAATAAGCCAGCATATGCGGTGAACGCGTACGTGCAGCCGTCTCTATGGTTTCAGGGTAACGGCTGAGCAGGCGGGTCATCGCGATCTCATGCTCTTCAGTTAGCAAGTCCAGGGAAGCTTCACCGATGGCATGGTTGTAGCCCATGTCGAGCTGTTCGGCTTTTACAAACACGCTGCAAATACGCGAATGCGCATACTGGATGTAGTAGACCGGATTATCGTTGCTGGTGGATTTTGCCAGGTCGAGGTTAAAATCCAGATGCTGGTCGTGGGAACGCATGACGTAAAAGAAACGCGAGGCATCATTACCGACTTCTTCGCGTAACTGGCGCAAGGTCACAAATTTGCCTGAGCGGGTGGACATCTGGATTTTCTCACCGCCACGGTAAAGTACAGCAAACTGTACCAGTAAAATTTCCAGGCTGTCTGGGTTTTTATCCAGGCCTTCAGCGGCAGCTTTTAAACGGGCTATATAACCATGGTGATCTGCACCAAAAATATACAGGGCCTTGCTGAAACCCCTCTCCATTTTATCAAGGAAGTAGGCAATATCAGATGCAAAATAAGTACTGCGACCATTTTCACGGATTACTACGCGGTCTTTTTCATCACCAAGTTCACTGGCACGAAACCAGGTGGCCCCCTCTTTTTTATACAGGTGCCCGCCTTTATCCAGGCAGTCAATGGCATGATCAATAGCGCCGGATTTTTCCAGGTCCCGTTCTGAGAACCACTTGTCATAATTTACCCCGAACTGACTCAGGTCTTCCTTGATATCATCAAGAATACTGTTCAGGCCGGTATCAAAAACCGATTGGAAATTTGCATCACCGATTAATTTGTTGCAACGCCCGATCAGGGCATCGATGTGTAGTTCTTTATCACCGCCTTCAGATTCATCAGCTGGCAGGTCGTCGAAAACCTCAAAGGCCTTATAACGCATGCTGTCGCCATGTTCGCTGCGAACCTGGCGGGCGATATCGTATACATATTCACCCCGGTACCCATTGTCCGGGAATCGCAGCTGCTCACCACACAGCTCTAGGTAACGCAGCCAGACACTGACAGCGAGAATGTCCATCTGCCGACCATTGTCATTAACATAATACTCGCATTGAACACTATGCCCCGCTGCCTGGAGTACTGCAGATAATGTGGCACCATATGCAGCGCCACGACCATGGCCTACATGCAGGGGCCCGGTTGGGTTGGCGGAAACAAATTCAACCGTCAGCGGCTCCAGTGAGTTGGTTTCGGCACAACCAAAGGCTTCACCTTCACGGAGGACATCTTTGATCACCATAAGCCGGGCATGCGGAGTCAGGAAGAAATTGATAAAACCGGGTCCTGCAATTTCGGCTTTTTCAACATGTCGGGATTCAGGCATTCTGTTAATAATCATCGTCGCGATTTCGCGGGGAGGTTTGCGCACGGGTTTTGCTAAAATCATCGCGATGTTGCAGGCGTGGTCGCCATGGTCCGGATTGCGGGTACGCTCCATGATAATTGCTGGCTCGAGATCGGCAGGCAACTGTCCATCGCGTTGCAAGTGCAGGAGTGATTGCATTACAAGTTCTTCTAGGTGTGCGCGCACGGTTTTTCCTTTTACTGCTCTATAAAGAATTACAAAGCACATATTTTAGCCGATTGCAGGCATCAACATGTATTTTATCGGTGATCAAATTTTTGTCCCTGATTACATGGCAGGCTGCCGTAGTCATGAGCTATTGAGTTACTATTTGAGCATTTTAAATGGTTAGCAAACCTGGGGTATGGGTTATCCACAAGACCTGTGGATAACTCTGTGCATAAGGTTAAATTTACACATTGAATTACCTTGCATTACTACCCTGACATCAGATTGGTCAAAAATTGACCATATGGTATATGCATATATATATCATATGGTTACATGTATATTACAATAATTCACATCGAATTACTGACCCTAAGCGATTGATTGTGACGAATTGGTGACAGTGTGAATAAGTCTTCGCGATAACATACGCGGGAGAACGGTATTCAGGTGCTAAGCTGGCAGTATTTAAGCTAAACTGTGTTCTGAAATCCAGCTGAGTGGCGGTACCATTGGCTTTGACTGTATTTCTTACAGGAAGTGGATCGCAGGTGATTTGAGCCTAAACAAGAATTGTTGCTAAAAAATTGCAGGAAAAACCCCAAAAATGTCAAAAAATATTCGTTCTTACTTAAACTATAATCCAGAGCTTGGTCAGCGTGTTTATATTGATCCTGCCGCTATTGTCATTGGTCGAACACAATTGGCTGATGATGTTTCTGTCTGGCCGAATGTTTCAATACGTGGTGATGTGGAAGCAATCACCATCGGTTCGGGTACAAATATCCAGGACAATGCGGTGTTGCATGTCACCCACCATGGTCCGCTTTCGCCGCAAGGGGGGCCGCTGGTAATCGGTAAAGGTGTAACGGTTGGGCATTCTGCTATTTTGCACGCCTGCACCGTGGGTGATTACTGCCTGATTGGGATGGGTTCAGTTGTGCTTGATAGTGCGGTAATTGAACCGTACTCCCTGATTGCAGCAGGATCTGTGGTTGCACCCGGCAAGCGGATCGAGTCTGGCTGGCTATGGCGTGGTAATCCTGCCCGTCCGGCACGTGAACTTTCAGCTCAGGAACGCGATTACATGCGCTACAGCGCAGAGCATTATATTAAGTTGAAAGATCAATACCTGGCTGCTGAGGATAATAGTTAATGGCACTATTGCTCTTCCTGGCAGTAGCACTGGCACTCCTCGCTGGCTTTCCGGTGGCGTTTACCCTCGCCGGTGTTGCCTTGATTTTTGCCGGTATTGGCACATTGTTCGGTAGTTTTGACCCGGGTTTTCTCAGCGCTTTTCCCAGTCGGCTGTATGGCATTATGGGTAATCAAACCCTGATAGCGGTCCCCGTCTTTGTATTTATGGGAGTCATGCTCGAACGCTCGAAGCTGGCTGACCAGCTGCTGCGTGAGGTTGCGCGCCTGATGCGCAGTTTGCCGGGTGGCCTTGCAGTAGCTGTAATGCTGGTGGGCGCGCTGATGGCAGCCAGTACAGGTATTGTGGGTGCGACTGTTGTCACCATGGGGATTCTCTCCTTACCGACAATGATGCGCCAGGGTTACGACAACCGGGTGGCAACAGGAACCATCTGTGCTGCCGGTACTTTAGGCCAGGTAATACCACCATCAATTGTGCTGGTACTGCTGGGCGATGTGCTTTCAAATGCCTATCAGCAGGCACAGTTAAAAATGGGCATCTTCAGCCCTGAAACGGTGTCGGTAGGTGAGCTGTTTGCCGGTGCCCTGCTGCCGGGGCTGATGTTGGTGGGCCTGTATATTATTTACCTGGTGGTGCTGGCATGGCGGCATCCTGAGCGTATGCCGGTTGTGCCGGCATCTTCTGATGCAGATGCCGGAATATGGCGAACGCTAAAATTACTCGCTGCACCGTTATTGCTGATACTTGCTGTGCTCGGCTCTATTCTAAGTGGTATTGCCACACCAACTGAAGCTGCAGCTGTTGGTGCGGTAGGCGCCATGCTACTCGCCGCCAGCCAGAAAAAACTTAATATTGAAACCCTTGGGTCTGTAGTGCGTGAAACCGCCAGGGTCAGTTCCATGGTGTTTATGATCCTGATTGCAGCATCACTTTTTTCCCTGGTGTTCCGGGGCTTTGGCGGTGATGAACTGGTGCAAAACTTGCTGACCAACCTGCCGGGCGGCAAGTGGACCGCCCTGCTGGTGGTCATGCTGGTGATGTTTTTACTCGGTTTTGTACTCGACTTTATCGAAATCACTTTTGTCGTGGTGCCTATCGTTGGACCCATATTGTTGGCTATGGATATCAACCCGGTCTGGCTCGGGGTGATGATTGCGATGAATCTGCAAACTTCATTCCTGACCCCACCTTTCGGGTTTTCACTGTTTTACCTGCGCGGGGTTGCGCCTGATAGTGTGGCAACCACAGATATATATCGAGGCGTTTTACCCTTCGTGCTTATCCAGGTGCTGATGCTTGGAATATTAGTTTTCTGGCCCGGCCTGGCAACCTGGCTACCCGGTTTGCTTTATTCCTGAGGACTCTCTGCCTACACGATTTAAGTTTATCAGCTAAACTTAAGTATTCTGCGAATACGAAACTATTCAACAATAATGAAATGAGGTGCAAAAATGATTGGTTATATTACGGTAGGTACTAATGATCTCGAACGGGCAGCGCGCTATTACGATGCCCTGTTGGGTGAGATGGGTGCCGGGCGCTTCCTTGAAGATGATCGTTTTATTGCCTGGTCAGTAGCACCGGAACAGCCTGGATTTTCAGTTGCCAAACCCTTCGACGGCAAAGCGGCCACGGTTGGCAACGGCGACATGACAGCCTTTATGGTAGACAGCAATGAAAAAGTAGATACCATGTATAAAAAAGCCATTGAACTGGGTGGCACCGATGAAGGTGAACCCGGTTACCGTATGGATGGTTTTTATGCAGCCTATTTTCGTGACCTGGATGGCAACAAATTGAATTTCTTCTGTATGCAAATGCCAGCTGGCTAGGAACGGTAGCAATGTTTATTGCGATCTATGAGTTTCAGGTAAAATCGGGAAGCGAGGATTCTTTTCGTGAGTCATGGTCTAAGCTTACCCACTGTATTTTCCAGCAGAACGGTTCGCTCGGTTCGCGCCTGCATAAACAGGATGAAGATCGTTTTGTTGCCTATGCCCAGTGGCCGGACCGGCAGTCCTGGGAAAGTTCGCGGGAAAAGGGCTTGAATGAAGAGGGTGAGATCGCCCGCCGGCAAATGTGGGAAACCCTTGAGGCCGCCAGTACCGTGTACGAACTGGACCTGGTGGACGATTATTTACAGCAGCATATTTGCATGTGATCACTGGATCACCGACAGTAAACAAACTGGAATTTTATGGAAATTGAAGTAGGGCGGATGAACCGCCTGCGGGTAGACCGCGAAGTAGATTTTGGGGTGTATTTAACCCCGATTGATAGCCCATCGACAGCCGCCGACGATACTGAAGAATCAAAAAAACTTGAGGGCATACTTCTGCCCGGTCGTTATGTACCGGAAGGCCTGGAGATTGATGATGAGATTGCTGTGTTTGTCTATGCTGATTCAGAAGACCGCCTGCTGGCAACCACTGAAACCCCGAAGGCGATGGCGGGTGAAGCAGCTTTCCTGCGTGTTGTTGCCGTTAACCGCACCGGAACATTTCTTGACTGGGGCCTGCCCAAGGACCTGATGCTGCCTTACGGTGAGCAGAAACGTGAGCTTGAGCCCGGACAGTTTTGTACCGTGTTTGTATACAAAGATAAATACTCCGACCGGGTGGTTGCCTCTACCCGCTTGAATCGTCACATTGGCCTCACTACAGCGCATTACAAACCCGGCCAGCAGGTGGATATTATGGTGGTTGCGCGTACCGACCTCGGGCATAAAGTCATCGTTAATAATGAGCACTGGGGGCTGCTGTATGAAAACGAAATTTTCAAACCCCTGCGTAACGGCATGCATACCACAGCCTGGGTTAAGAAGGTTGTCAATGATGACAAAGTAGACCTGACATTATCCCCGCCGATTACCCAGCGCTTCAGCACAGTTGCCGACCAGGTGCTGAAGGCCATAGAAGCCAATGACGGGTTTTTACCGCTGAATGATAAATCCTCACCGGAGGCGATTCGTCGCCGTTTCGGCATTTCCAAACGGGATTTTAAAGCGGCCGTTGGTAAGCTCTACAAACTGCGGATGATTACCATTAAAGCCGATGGGCTCTATATAAAAGAATAAGGCTGTCTATATATGAGCCGGATTCATAACCTGGGCAGCTAATCCCGATACCTTTCTGGAATGACGATTACGGGAGATATCCAGGGTTATAAGGTCAGGAGCGTGCTTTCAAATAGCCTAGCTCGGAAACATCCGTCCATTCCTTAACCTGCAGGGCAAACGCCTGCCAGCTGGTATAAACCCTGGCACTGTCGGCATCGGTGTTTGCAAGTTCCGCGAGGACTTCTGTGGTCATTAGTTTCAACCGGCTAATAACTTCTTCAGGGAATTGCCGTAACTCGACATCGTGCTTTTGTATTAAGCTGGTCAGGGCGGTACCGTTGCGTGCCATGAATTCTGAGAGCATATCGAGGTTGGCTGCCTGGCAGGCGACATCAACGCAGTGCTGCAAGTCGTTGGGCAAGGCATCGTAGGCACTCTGGCTGACAAAGGCTTCCAGGGTGGTGCCGGGTTCGTGCCAGCCCGGGGTGTAATAGTATTTGGCTGCACGGAACAGGCCGAAGGCCAGGTCGTTATAAGGGCCCACCCATTCGGTTGCATCAATGGTGCCGGTTTGCAATGCGGTGAATAATTCTGCACCGGGGATATTAACTGGAGTGCCACCGGCGCGTTTGAGGACTTCGCCGCCGAGGCCGGGGATACGCATCTTCAGGCCCTGCAGGTCGTCAACTGAATTGATTTCTTTATTAAACCAGCCACCCATTTGTACGCCGGTGTTACCTGCCGGGTACGGACGCAGGTTGTGCGGTGCATATAGCTCACGCCAGAGCTCAAGGCCGCCACCATGATAGATCCATGCATTTTGTTCCTGTGCGGTAAAACCGAAAGGTACCCCGGCAAAGTACTGTGCTGCTGGAATCTTGCCTTTCCAGTAATAGGGGGCACCGTGGCCCATTTGTGCGGTGCCGTTGGAAACGGCGTCGAAAATTTCAAAAGGCGGTACCAGTTCGCCACCGCCGTAAACTTTCACTTCCAGGCGGCCGCCGCTCATGCGGGTGATCATTTCTGCCAGGCGGTTGGCACCGGTACCCAGGCCCGGGAAATCACGTGGCCAGGTAGTTACCATTTTCCAGTGTATGGTTTCAGTGGCCTGGCTGCAGTCAGCTGTTGTTTTGACTGCCTCATCCGCACTCTCACCCTGGCAGGCAGTTAATAAACCGGCTGTTCCAATTCCCGCGGTGATGCCGATACCGGCTTCAGTTGCCTTGCGTAGAAATTTACGTCGTTCCATAGCGCCCGCCTCGTAGTTTAATTCTCAGGGATTAATTAATATGAGGGAGGTTAAGTTCCCCACCCAGATTTGTAAAGTTGAACAGCTCTGTATCTGCCAGCTGTGAGGGTGATACATGCCGGATTGCTCGAAATATATTTTCGATGCGTCCGGGATGGCTACCGGCCCATTCCTGCAGCATCGCCTTGATCGCCTGGCGTTGCATATTCGGTTGTGAGCCACAGAGATTACAGGGAATGATGGGGAAATCCCGGCTCTCAGCATAGTCGATAATATCTTTCTCCTGGCAATAAGCCAGCGGTCGGATAATCACGTTTTTACCGTCATCGCTCAGTAGTTTAGGCGGCATGGCTTTAAGCCGGCCGCCGTTAAACATATTCAAAAACAAGGTCTCGATGATGTCGTCACGATGGTGACCCAGGGCAATACGATTGAATCGGTTTTCCTCAGCAAAGCGATAGAGTGCACCTCGGCGCATCCGTGAGCATAAACCGCAGGTGGTTTTTCCTTCAGGGATAACCCGCTGTACCACACTGTATGTATCCTGCTCGATAACGTGGAATGGAATCCCCTTTTCTGCACAATAGCCGGGCAGGATATGTTCAGGGAAGCCGGGTTGTTTCTGATCCAGGTTGACAGCCATTATTTCAAATGAAATGGGTGCCTTTTTCTGCAGGGTGATCAGGATATCAAGCAGGGTGTAGGAATCTTTCCCACCTGAGAGGCAAACCATAACCCGGTCACCATCGGCGATCATCTGGTAATCTTCAATTGCCTGACCGGTGTTGTGGAGCAGGCGCTTGTTGATTTTTTTCAAAGCGGCAGGTTTATTTGCCGGATTAGTTTGGGTGTTTTCCACTGTTGCAGAACCTGTTCTGTGGGCTAATAACAGATCATTTTAGTGTTATAGTTCACGAATGGCACCAACTTTGTTTTTTATATGACCCATCGTGATCCTATTACCGTTTCCCACCATCTGGCGGAACTCCGCCAGGAGCATCGTGACCTCGACCAGGCAATCGGCCTGTTAACCCAGGATCCACTGGCGAACGAACTGCAGGTGCGGCGGATGAAAAAACGTAAACTGAAACTCAAAGACTGGATTACCCGGCTGGAATCGGAAATGATTCCCGACCTGGACGCTTGAGCTGTTTCTGCTGTTATAAGGCCGGTGCGTTAAGCTTGCGAAAGCACCGGAGCTTTCCATATAGCCTCAATCTTGAATTTATTCAGCTTTGGTGATTTTTTCCGAGGCTATCTGGATTATCCCGTGCCGCAGTTCTTTGGTCATCAGCAGTTTGGCATCATTGGTAACAGACTCC